>DATAFY010000633.1:0-11555 GCA_036257205.1 Steroidobacter sp.
GAGGGTTTGTCGCGGCCGACGATCTCCGCTTTGATCTGGCGATCATCAAGCAGGGTCACGGTGATTTCATCGGCGTTGTCGATGACGTGGGCGTTGGTGATGATGTAACCGCTCTTCGCGTCTATGATCACGCCCGAGCCGGCGCTTTGAAATTGGCGCTCCCGCGGCCCCAACTCCGGCGCATCGAAGAACCTGCGAAAGAACGGGTCATCGAGCAGCGGGTTGCGCCGCGTCTCGCGCAACGTGCCGCGCGTTGCGATGTTCACGACCGCAGGGGAGGCCCTTTTCACGATAGGCGCGAGCGAGGGCACCGGCGTTTCGCCCACCTTTTCAGGCAACTGGGCGGCGGCAGCGGCCGTGAACGCAACGGCTGCAGTGAGAACGAGGATCTGTTTTCTCATCGATCAATCCTGCTCGATCGGTAGTTTGCTGGCGAGTACGCGCGAGGTGGCGATTCTAGCGACAGCGCACGCCAGGCCGAACTCTTCGCGGCGCACGGGGCCCCGTGGCCGCTGGCGTGAATAACGTGTGGATGACCTGTGTGCTTCAGTGTGGAAAGCCTGTGCGCTGCCGGGGGACACAAGATATTGTGGTGCAGGGAAATCACTAAAGCCCCTGCGAGCGCTTATTTTGTCCGTTGAATAATGCCGGAAGACTTCAAGTAAGTATTTGACGAAACGGATCTTTTTGACGCTTTAGATCTCGCCATTCGTTTCTTGACAGCCCTGTGGCGCAGGTCTACGTTAGCGCCCTGATCACAATATGTTGTGTTTGCGATCACTAGAAAACTGCGGGCGCTTGCACTGCAGACAAAAGCCGGGATCGCAACCGCTCATAGGTCAGGTGGGACTGTCCGGAAAAAAGACGGAGCCGCTCTGAGGCGTTCCGCGGCCGGCAGATGGTGTTTTGGGGCCACCCCTCCGTTCCCCAGAGAGTTATACCGGCATGAACACGATGGCAATCAAGCTTGAGCCCATGGACGTCAACAGCATTCCTTTCCAGGAAGCTTCGCTCGATATCTGGGACAAGAAGTACCGCCTGTGCGCCAAAGACGGCGCACCCATCGACCGCACGATGGATGAGACCTACAAGCGGGTTGCGCGGGCGTTGGCGGACGTCGAACGCGAGGACGTGCGCGAGCACTGGTATGAGCAGTTTCTGTGGGCGCTGCGCAAGGGCACGATTCCGGCCGGCCGCATCATGTCCAACGCAGGGGCGCAGGAGCACAAACCGGCTACCTCGACCATCAATTGCACGGTCTCGGGCACTATTCTCGATTCCATGGACGACATCCTCGCGAAGGTGCACGAAGCCGGGCTCACCTTGAAGGCGGGGTGCGGCATCGGGTACGAGTTCTCGACGATGCGGCCGCGCGGCGCCTATGTCTCGGGCGCCGGCGCCTACACGTCCGGTCCGCTCTCGTTCATGGATATCTACGACAAGATGTGCTTCACCGTGTCTTCCGCAGGCGGACGTCGCGGCGCGCAGATGGGTACGTTCGACATCGGTCATCCCGACGTCATGGATTTCATTCGCGCCAAACGCGAAGCCGGACGACTGCGGCAGTTCAATCTCTCGCTGCTTATCACGGATGAGTTCATGCAGGCCGTGAAGGCCGACAAGGAATGGAGCCTGGCGTTTCCGGTCAGTCAGCGCGAGATCGAAGAGGGGGCGGATTTGAGCGACGCCTCGAAGTACGTCTGGCGCGAATGGCCGACAACCCGCACTTACCTATCCAACGAGGCGGGGCTGGTGTGCTGCAAGGTGTACAAGACCTTGCCGGCGAGGCGCATGTGGGACGTGATCATGTCCTCGACCTACGACTTCGCTGAGCCGGGCTTCGTGCTCATCGACCGCGTCAACGAGATGAACAACAACTGGTGGTGCGAGAACATCCGCGCCACGAATCCCTGCGGCGAGCAGCCTCTGCCGCCGTACGGCTCATGCCTGCTCGGCTCCATCAATCTCACGCGTTTCGTGCTCGATCCCTTCACGGAGTCCGCGCGGTTCGACTGGGAGGAGTTCCGGAAGGTTGTGAAAGTCTTTACACGCATGTTGGACAACGTCGTAGAGATCAATGGATTGCCGCTCGGTCAGCAGCGCGACGAAATCACGCGCAAGCGGCGCCATGGCATGGGTTTCCTGGGGCTCGGGTCGGCGATCACGATGCAATGCATGAAATACGGCTCGAGTAAATCCGTCGCCTTCACGCAGAACGTTTCACGTGAGATGGCGCTCGCCGGTTGGGAAGCGGCGCTCGATCTTGCACGTGAGAAAGGCCCCGCGCCGATCATGCTCGAAGAATTCGAAGTAACCCCCGAAATGCTGCGCAAGCGCCCCGAGATGGCGCGCGAGGGCTGGCGCGTCGGCCAGAGAGTTCCCGGCCGCGTCCTGCACGCGAAATACAGCCGCTACATGCAACGCGTTGCGGAAGCTGCCCCAGAGCTCGTCGATGAGCTGGCGGAAGTCGGCGCGCGCTTCACGCATCACAGCTCCATCGCGCCGACAGGCACGATTTCATTGTCCCTTGCGAACAATGCGTCCAACGGCATCGAGCCGTCCTTTGCGCACCACTATTTCCGGAACGTGATTCGCGAAGGCAAGAAGTCGAAAGAGAAGATCGACGTGTTCTCCTTCGAGCTGCTCGCCTATCGCGAATTGGTCAACTCGCGGGCGATGCCGAACTCCACCCATCCCGCGGAGCGGCTGCCGGATTATTTCACGACAGCCGACAACATCACGCCGAAGGAACACGTGGACATACAGGCCGCCGCCCAGATCTGGATCGATTCCTCGATCTCCAAAACGGCCAACGTGCCGACAGACTACAACTATGACGATTTCAAGGACATCTATCTTTACGCTTACGAGCAGGGTCTGAAAGGCTGCACGACGTTCCGCTTTAATCCCGAAGCTTTCCAGGGCGTGCTGGTGAAAGAAGAGGACCTGAAGAACACCACGTACGTGTTCACGCTGGAGGACGGTACTGAACTCAAAGTCCGCGGCGATGAAGAGATTGAGTACGATGGCGAGAAGCATACGGCCGCCAATCTCTTCGATGCGCTGAAAGAGGGTTATTACGGCAAGTTTTAACTTGTGGTAAACGAGCGGCGACGGCAGGCCGCTTGCCGAGTCCCCTTCACTTAATCTGTTCAGGAATGACTGCGGAAGCGGCGCGGACGTCGCTGGAGCACCCTATGAGTTCCATCAAAATCGACAAGAAAATAGCCAAGTACCGGGTCGAGAAACCTGGGGACAAGGCCGCCGAAAAGGCCGTTGCGGCGGAGGCGCCGCGCAAGGAGTCGAACGTCGTCTGGATGCACGAGAAGGTCGAGCGTCCGGAGGTGCTGGTCGGCTCGACCTACAAGATCAAGACGCCGGTTTCGGATCATGCGATGTACGTCACGATCAACGACATCATCCTGAACGAAGGCACGCCTTACGAGCAGCGTCGGCCCTTCGAAATCTTCATCAATTCCAAGAACCTCGATCACTTCCAGTGGATCGTGGCGCTCACGCGGATCATTTCGGCCGTGTTCCGTAAAGGCGGCGACGTGACCTTCCTCGTCGATGAGCTGAAAGCCGTGTTCGACCCGAGGGGCGGGTACTGGCAGTCCGGCGGCAAATTCATGCCCTCGATCATCGCCGAACTTGGGTATGTCATCGAAAAGCATCTGCAGGCGATCGGCCTGCTCCAGGCGCCCGAGCTCGATGAGCATCGCAAGAAGCTCATCGAGGAGAAGAAAGCCGAATTTGACGCGCGCAAGAAGCAAGTGGACGCGTTCGCCAAGAGTCACTTCCCGGAAGGCGCTCAGCTATGCAGCAAGTGCAGCACCGCCGCCGTCGTGCTGATGGACGGGTGCATGACGTGCCTGAATTGCGGGGATTCGAAGTGCGGTTAGGAAGTGATTTTGACTGGCGACTACGGCGCAATGGGGACTATCCCGGCCGATAACACGCCCCGCGCAACAGCGGGGCTTTTTTTTTGGAACCAATGCCGACCCCGTTTAGCCCATCGCCCAGGATCTCGTATGTTCGGCATGAGGTGAACGCCAAGCCCCAGATAGGACGCCAGCCGAATGGGTGCTGAGGCAGAGGCGGGGAGGAGCGCCCGCTCCGTTGCTCTGGACCATGGATTTCGTCGTCGGCCGCGTTCTGAGAACCGGCATCGCGCCTCACTGGGCGGATCGCCGTCGCCCTTCCGCGCGGCGACTGCGAACCAGTCCATTGTATAGAGCGGTCTGCTTTACATAGTCTTGTCGCGTCCTGGCCGTTCAACGACGCTCGCATGCTTACCCGCGCTCTTGCCGCAGTTCGTCACTTGTGCCCAATGCTGTTCGTCTTGCTCTGCAGTCCCGTGCAGGCGGATACGGATCTGTTTCCGCATCCTGCGGAACTTGAGCCGGACATTGCGTTTTGGCGTCGTATCTACAGTGAAGTCACGACCGAAGGCGGTCTGCTGCACGATCCGGACGACCTCAGCGTGGTTTACGACGCCGTCGAATTTCCATCGGACATCGGCCCGCGGGAGCGCGCGCGGAGGGTCGAAGCGCTGAAGAGGCGTTATGCGCGCATCCTTGACCGTCTGGCCGAAGGGGCGGAGGACCTGAGCGAGGAGGAACTGCGCGTGCAGAAGCTCTGGCCAAAGGGCACGCGGCGGTCGCGCTTTGAGCAGGCTGCGGAAGCGGTGCGCTTTCAGCTGGGTCAGGCCGATCGGTTTCGCGAAGGAGTCGTGCGGTCGGGCGCCTACCGCGATCACATCGCCGGTCTGTTCGAGAAAATGGGGCTGCCTCGTGAGCTTGCCGCGCTGCCTCATGTGGAATCTTCGTTCAACACATACGCCTATTCGAAGGTGGGCGCTGCGGGCATGTGGCAGTTCATGCGCAGCACTGGCCGCCGTTTTTTGCGCATCGACGGCGTCGTCGATGAACGTCTGGACCCCTACCGCGCGAGCGAAGCCGCCGCTCGTTTTCTCGAACAGAACTACATTGTCTTGGGGACCTGGCCTCTCGCCCTCACCGCATACAACCATGGCCCAGGAGGGATGCGGCGCGCGCAAGAACAGCTGGGCACGAGCGACATCGTGACAATCGTGCGCAAGTACAACAGCCGCAGTTTCGGTTTCGCATCGCGCAATTTCTATGTCGCGTTTCTCGCGGCGCTTGAAATCGATCGGAACCCCGACAAGTTCTTCGGCCCGATCCGGCGTCATCCGGTCGATGCGAGCGTCGGTCTGACCATACCGGACTTCATTCCGGCCAGTCGCATCGTGGCCGCGCTTGACGTTGATCGTGAGGAATTGAAGCGCCTCAATCCCTCGTTGCTGCCCTCCGTGTGGAACGGGGCGCGTCATGTGCCGCGCGGGTTCGAGCTGCGCGTCCCGCCGCGCATCGATCTGACGGCCGCGCTCCGCACGATCAGCGTCGGCGAACGCTACGTCGCCCAGGTCGTCGATTCGCAACATCGGGTCCGACGCGGCGAGACGTTGTCGAGCATTGCAGCGCGTTATGGCCTCAGCGCGGCCCGACTCGCAGAGCTGAACGGAATCAACCGTCCTTATCGAATCCGGGTCGGTCAGTCCCTGGCCCTGCCGGGTCAGAACCGCCCGGCCGCGGTCGCGCGCGCAGAGACGGCGCCGGCGGCGCCGAAACCTACGCCGCCCACAGGCGTTGTAGGCGCCGAGGATCGGTACGTCGTGCGGCGGGGCGACACGCTCTCGACGATCGCCGCGCGCCACGGCATGAACGAAGAGGCGCTCATGCAGCTCAATAGCATTCGCAACCGCAACTTCGTCTATGAAGGCCAGGTGCTTGCGCTCGCGGCTTCAGCGCGGGTGAGCGCGCCTCTTGAGAGCGAAGTGCCGCTCGAGGCGACGGTGACTGCGCCCGCTGAGCCGATTGCCGTTGCTGAGGCGATCGAGCCTGTGTCGGAAGGGGAGGCTGAAGCCATAGGACCGGCCCTCGTCCCCGGCACACAGGCGGCGGGGTCGGCGGATCCGAGCGACTACACCGTGCACGCGGGCGATATCATCGTCGTGCAAGCGGCCGAAACTCTGGGGCACTATGCAGACTGGCTCGAGTTGCGCGCGAGCGAGCTGAGACAGCTGAATCGCATGTCCTTCGGCGCGCCGGTCGTCGTCGGGCGCAAGCTGAAGGTGCTGTTTTCGAAAGTGACGCGCGACCGGTTTGAGGCGAAACGGGCCGAGTACCATCGGCAGCTGCAGGAGGCTTTCTTCGCCCACTTCCACATTAAGGACACCGCCACGCACGTCATCAAGTCGGGCGAGTCGGTCTGGGTGCTCGCGCAGCAGCGCTATAACGTCCCGATCTGGCTGCTGCGCCAGTACAACCCGGATCTGGACCTCGGCGCGCTCAGGCCGGGCGTGAAGCTGATCATTCCGGTGGTCGAACCCACAGCGTCGCCCGACACGGCGGAGACTGGTCGTAGCGCAGCGCTGAACTTGGAACAATCCGCTACGGGCGGTGTATGGCAGACGCATGAGCGCGCCGCCTAGGATGCGCTGCCCATCGGACGTGCAACCCAGCGGGCTGCGATTCATCTGGTCCGCCCTGGCGTTGACGCTCATCGGTTGCACGACGGTGCAAAACTATGACGGCGAGCGGCGCACGCGCGATGAGGTTGCGCGCATCAGCGGCGATTTTCCGGTGACCGCGGGGGCCCCGGTCACTGTAATCCTGCGGCGCGTGGATGATCGGTCGTTGGCTCTTCGTGAGCACGCAGTGGAGGTTCTCCCGGGCTCGCATCGCCTGGTCGTCGACTGTCGGATTGCCGAAACGGCGGCGACTTCGCGTCATGTCCTAGACGCGGAGGTGTCCGCGGGGGTGCGCTACCGCCTCGTCGCTGAAACGGCGCCGGGGCTACGCGGATGCGCTTCTGTTCGCTTGCAGGCGCTCGACTGATGCGCTGCCTGAACTGACTCGAATCAGGCGCTGCGCTCGTACTCGCAGCGTGAGGATGGCTAGACTACTTACGATCGCTGCACATAAGCCGACTTATAATCGTTTCGCAAATGAGCACCGCCCGAGCCATGCTGCGCGTCGTCGTTCCAGGGGTTCTGCTGTTTGCCAGCGTCTACGTCGCGAGGGCCGAAGGTCCGTTGCCGTCCTCGGCAATCGCATATTCCGCGATAGAAGCTGCGTTGCCGCTTGCGGATCGTGTGGTCGTGCGCAAGTCGGAGCGCAAACTCTATCTGATGAGCGGCGAGGGGGTGCTGCGCACTTACAAGGTCGCGCTAGGGCTGCGTCCGGAAGGCCACAAGCAGTTCGAAGGCGACTACCGTACGCCTGAGGGCAAATACCGGCTGACGCGCCGCAATCCAAACAGCGAGTATTTCCTCTCGATCCAGATCGACTACCCCAACGAGCACGACATCGCCCGTGCACGACGTCAAGGCTTGAAGCCCGGCGGGGCCATCATGATCCATGGACAACCCAATACCCCGCGCAAATCGCGCGACTACTACACCAACATCGACTGGACCGAGGGTTGCATCGCCGTTTCGAACGCAGACATGGTCGAGATCTGGCTAATGACGCCGCCCGACACGCCCATCGAGATCCAACCATGAATGACGTCAGTGGAACCGCTTCCCTTGCCCCTGCAGAGATGGAGGGATTGGTCGATGCGCGGGTTTCGCCGCTCGGCAGCCTTGAGAATCTGTCGCAGCGCGAAGTGGATCAGTTGCTGCATTCCGGCCAAACGGGCGTCTACGAGCTTTTCCGCCGCTGCGCGCTCGCCGTGCTCGCATCCGGGCTCGAGTCCGACGACGTGCGCGCGATCTTTGACAGATACAAAGCTTTCGAAATCCGTCTGAGCCGACAGGCCTGGGGCGTAAAACTCGAGGTGAAGAACGCGCCCGCCGGGGCCTTCGTTGACGGGCAAATGATCCGCGGCATCAAGGAGCACCTGTTTGCGGTGTTGCGCGACATCGTTTACATGCACGACGGCGTTTTACGCAGCGGGCGATTCGATCTCACTGAGTCCGCCGGCGTGACGAACGCCATCTACCACATTCTGCGCAACGCCCGACTTCTCGACTATCGCGGCCGCCCGGATCTCGTTGTCTGCTGGGGCGGGCATTCGATCAGCGTCGAGGAATACGAATACACAAAGAAGGTCGGTTACGAGCTTGGGTTGCGCGCGCTCAGCGTGTGCACGGGCTGCGGGCCCGGCGCCATGAAAGGACCCATGAAGGGCGCCACGATCGGGCACTCCAAGCAACGCATTCACGATGGCCGCTACATCGGCGTGACTGAGCCCGGCATCATCGCCGCGGAGCCGCCGAATCCGATAGTCAATCAACTCGTAATCATGCCGGATATCGAGAAACGCCTGGAGGCCTTCGTGCGTTGTGCGCACGCGATCGTGGTGTTCCCGGGCGGCGCAGGCACGACCGAGGAAATCCTCTACCTGCTCGGGATTCTGCTTGACCCCGCGAACCAAGATCAGCCGCTGTCGATTGTATTCACCGGGCCTGCATCCTCCGCGCGTTATTTTGGGCAGATAGATCGGTTCATCGGCGCCACGCTCGGGCCTAAGGCGCAAAAGCGCTACAAAGTGATCATCGCCGATCCCGCGCAGGCTGCGCGTGAGATTGCTCGCGGCGTCGATGCGGTTCGCGAGCATCGGCGTGCGAGGAGCGACGCCTATAATTTCAACTGGCTGTTGCACATCCCCCCGGCGTTCCAGCAGCCGTTCGAACCAACTCATGAAGCAATGGCGAAGCTGCAGCTGGATCGGGACCTCGATACACACGTGCTCGCCGCGAACTTGCGCCGCGCCTTCTCTGGGATTGTCGCCGGCAACGTCAAGGAGCGCGGTATTCAGGCGATCGAGGCCCGCGGTCCCTTCGAATTGCACGGCGACAGGCAGCTCACCACGCTGCTCGATGAGCTGCTGTCGGGGTTCGTCGCCGAACGGCGTATGAAGCTTGCGGGCGAGTACCGGCCCTGTTACCGGCTGGTCGCATGAACTCTCTGACGGTCAAGTACCGTTTCACGCTGCCGGATTCACGCGAACATGTTTTTGAGTTGCAGATCGATCGGGATACGGCGGAATTGACGACGCCGGCTCCGGCGAATCCTCCGTCCTGGACCGAACTCGGCTTCAACCAGTGCGTAGGCTGCCCCCTCGAAGCCTCTACATCGAGGCGCTGTCCCGCGGCGCTGCACCTGGCCGGGGTCATCGACGATTTCTTGGATCTCGTCTCGTTCGATACGGTGCGCGCGACTGTCGAGACCGATGAGCGATCCGTCAGCGCATCGCTCTCCGCCCAGCAGGCGCTCTCATCGCTGATAGGCCTCATCATGGCCTCGAGCGGCTGTCCGCGGACGGCGGTGTTCCGGCCCATGGCGCGATTTCACCTGCCATTTTCGAGCGACTCGGAGACCGCGTATCGAGTGGCGGCGATGTATCTCATCGCGCAGCATTTCGCGGCGCGTGAAGGCGCCGCGGCGGACATTGGGCTCAAGGATCTTGGGCGCGTGTATCGCGACATGCATGCGGTGAATCGCGGCATGGCGCACCGCCTGCGGGCGGCGAGTCGCCAAGATGCAATCGTCAACGCGATCGTGCTTTTGGATGTGTACAGCAGTCTGGCGCCGACTGCGATCGACGAGGTTCTGGAAGAAATCAAGCCCGCATTCGCCGCATTGCTCGCTTGCGCGCCTACTAAAGCGTGAGCGCATGGCGATGGGGTTGCGTCCGCGAGCGCGTTTCCGGGCTGCAGCCCGCGCGCGACATTCAGATAATCAATAATCAACTGTTAAGTCGCGGACGCGGGACCCGCTCTTTTGCCGCGTCTGCAAGCGCGACGGCGTTCGTCACTGCGATTTCTTGCACACTATCGCGACTGCACGACATCCCTGTGAAGCAGTTCCTCACTCGCAGTGAGGGTGAATCGATACCGTGCTTCGCAACAGGAGAGCACGACCATGTCAGAGCACAAAGGCGATGAGCTGACTGCGACTGGAATGCATCGCGCATGGACCGGCGAAGCCGGACCGCTCATGCGCGCCGGCGCGGGCCATGAAGCTCGCAACTGGCTCGACCAGACGCCGCCCGCGAATCCGCGGCATGCTGCGATCACACGCTCACTGTACAGCTGGTCGAGCTATAAGAGCTGGACGGACAAGGTGCGCAGCAGCTGGGAAAAAGAAAAGAACGACGAGTAGCGGGGCTAGGGCAGCGCCGATGCGAGGCTCGAGGGGAGCGCAGCGCCGGCGGCGGCGCCTGGGCTGAATACTGTGGTGATCGCAGGCGCGCCCGGCGGGAGTTCAAGCGGAACGCGCTTGGAGAGCCAGCCGATCAGCGGCAACCACTGGTCCACATCCTCGCGCACCAGATACGGTTTCATTTCGAAAATGCCCACGCCCGTTTCAGCGGCGCGGATGTAGCTTTGCGAGTCGCGCAGCGTGGCAACCACAGGAATGTGCAGCGTCTCGAGAAATTTCAGCAGCGACTTGTAGATGAGCGTGTTTTTCTTGACGCGATTGGCGATCACCGCGATGCGGTGTTCCTCGCGCCGCATCTTGGCAATGAGCAGCAGATCGGAAACGCACTTCGTGGCGGCGTGAATATCGATGTCGGAAGGCAGCACCGGCACGAGCACCGCCGTTGCGTTGCGGGTGATTTCCGGCAGGCGCTGCGATTCGAGCGCAGCGGCGGTGTCGACGATGAGGCGCTCGGTGTCGAGGGGCAGACGCGTCGCGAAGCTCCGCGTCACGCGTGAGTTGCGTTCATACCCCGCGATGCCGTGGATCGGCGCCTGGCCTTTCGCACGTTTGCTGAGCCAGCGCGTGCTGGATCCCTGCGCGTCGAGATCCATGAGGGCCGGTTTCAGACCGGACACGGCGAAATAGCTGGCCAGATTGCTGGCGATCGTGGTCTTGCCCGAACCGCCTTTCGGATTCAGTAGAACGATCTTCTGCATGGTCCGTCGAGAGCAGCGGTTTGGGATTGACGGTAAGGCCGCCCGAAAGCCTACGCAGCGCGCTTTAGCCGCGCAAGGCCAGTGCGTGGAGAGCTCTCAACGGCTTGCCGACGTGTGAGTCGCCTCACGGAAGCCCCCCTTGACCGGCGAGTACAGTCGCTCCGGATCACATGGGGCGAGCCTGATGGAATTCCTGCTGCTCTGGGCCGACGAGCTCGACGACGCCATCGCTGCAGCCCGACACCTAACGCCGAGGATCCTCGGCGTACTGGCTGCAATTGGCTCCCTCGCAGCCGCTGCGTTTGCGCTCATGCCGGCCCCGAGGCTCCTTCTCGGCGCACTCGCGTTGGCGCTTGCGGCGACTGTAATGCAGCTCGTGCGCCGCCGGCGCACGCCGTTCGGGCCGCACCGCGGCGCGTCCTAGCCGTCCACGCGCCGAGCCGCTTGAAAACGGCGCTCGCGGCCCCATACGCGCGCGCGTCCCCTATCATTTCGGCCCTCTTTGAAGGGCCTGTCCCGATGGAGCATGAATGATGAGCGAAGCGAGCGCGACGCAGACGTTAGGTTTTCAGGCGGAGGTCAAACAGCTGCTGAAGCTGATGAT
>DATAFY010000637.1:0-2610 GCA_036257205.1 Steroidobacter sp.
CAAGCCTCCTGGAACGCCTCCTCCGCGATCTCCACGTCGCGGAAATAGCGCAACAATGCGCTGACCGCCTGCGGCCGCGCCGCGGCGAGCTGAGCATGAATCTCGGCGAGATCGCTCATCGAACAGCGCTGCCGAGTTCGAAGAATCTGACAGGACGAATCTCAAGCGCGCCGCCCTCGACCGTAAAGTTCTTCGCCGCTTCGATCGCCTCTTCCAGCGAGTCGCAATCGAGAACATAGAAGCCGAGCAATTGCTCCTTGGTCTCTGCGAAAGGCCCATCGAGCAGGACGGTTTCGCGGTCGGTGCGCAACGTCGTTGCCGTGCTCGTATTCATTAGGCGAGCTGCCGGGCCGAGTTTGCTGCGCGCTGCAAGCTGTTTCATGGCTGCAGCGTGCTTGGCCATGACCGCCTCGTCTTTCTCCTTGGGCCATGCGTCAACCGCTTCTTCCCGGTTGTAGCAAAAGACTGCGTAGAGCATGAGTGAGCTGTCTCGTGCAGTCAGCGGATGATGAAGTATGCGACATTATCAAGCCCGCCCGCGCGCTCGATGCAGCGCATCGCGAGTTCGTCGCTCAATACGGAGCAGTAAGGACGAAAGAGTAGGCGTCCGACGGACATGTTGTGACTCGCAGTCAAAGGCAGATCAGCGCCGTCGCGCCATAGGCTCACGTCCACTCGGATCTGGCGGAGAACCTATCCGCCGGTGCGCGCCGCCCAAGCGGCAATGAACGCGGCGCTCACAGTCGCTCGTACGTCCCAATCAGCAGTCCCTTCGCGATGACGTGACCTTTGATCTTGTCCATCAGCGCAGCGCGTCCGGGCGGCGCATCGAAACGCGGCGCGACGTCGAGAGCGAGGACCTGGAAAACGTAGCGGTGACGGCCGTGGCCCGGCGGCGGATCGGGCGGAACGTAGTTTGCGGAAAGGTAAGAGTTGCGACCGAGCGCGTGTCGTGAGGTGGGTTTCGCGGAGCTCGGCAGCGCACCCGCAGGGAGCGACGCGTCGGTCCCGGGCAGGTCCCACACGATCGCGTGTACGAATGGCTCGGGCGTTGGGCTGTCGGCATCCTCTACAAGCAGCACCACTGCTTCAGCGTTGGGCGGCACGCCGCGCCATTCAAGCGGCGGAGAGAGACCCTCCCCGTCTGCGGTGTATTGAGCTGGAATGGGTTCGTTGTAATCGAACGCCGGGCTGCGCACTTGGATCGACGCGTTCACGCCCGTGAACTCTGTGTCGGCAACGGCCAGATTCTCCGCGCCCGCCCGCGCGCCCTGCTGATTTTGCCCAACCCCCGATGGGATCTTTTCGAGCATGCCGGCCTCTCCCCTAACGATCGCTCAAGAAGGAATCGCGTGCGAGAGACGCGGGTTCCGTACCTCCGTCCGGGCCGCAATTATGCCGGTCGCATCTCGGCTTGATCCCGCGCTGGCATGCGGGGAAAAATAGCTCTCCGTATTCCTACCTAGGGACCGCACTCGTGACCAGGAACGACTGCGCCTCGAACGCCTCCGTGCAGGTCCTAATCGTCGACGACAACGAAGACGCGGCGATGAGCCTGATCATGTTGCTCGAACTCGAGAACATCACGGCCGCCGCGGTCCCCAACGCGACCGCCGCCTTGGAGGCGCTCGAACAGGCCTCGCCGTTGCTGATGCTGATCGACATCGGCCTGCCGGGCATGAACGGATTCGAGCTCGCGGGACGTCTGCGCGAGCATCCGAAGGCTGCGGCATGCACGCTCATCGCGCTGACCGGACGCGACGCGGGCTGGGCGGATCCGGACGCAGCAGCATTTGATCAGTTCTGGACGAAACCGTTCGACCCCAAGAAGCTCCTCACAGAGATCAAGTCAATAATTCACTGAGCCCCGCTGGACCCTGAGATCTCAAGCACAACCTAGGTTTGAAAATTCGCGGCCGGAAAAATCGCCGCAACGTCGGTTTCGCTTGCAGATTCGACCCTCCCGCCTGCGCGGGTGAGCAACAACGCGAGCTCCGCGCTGGTCAGCCGCCCGTCAGGGTCAGGCCGCACTGTTCGAATGGCGCTCAAATGCACCCCGAGCGCGTTCTGTGAGGCGCTCAGACTGAGATCCCCTTCTGACGAGTCTAGGCACCAGCGCAGAAAAGCGTGGCTAAGCCGCGGCCGATCGGCCAATACACCAGTCTCTCGTCCCAAGCCTGACGAGACTCCAACGTCCAGGCCGAGCGTTGGCTCGCGCAACAGCGCAGCGATTTCCTCCAGCCAGCTGTTCACAGGAACCGGCCGAGGCGCCGGCGGCGCGGGCGGACCAAGATACACGGCCAACTGCTCAGTGCAGCGGCTAAGAGCAATGAGCGCCGTTTCGGCCGGCTCGACGTACCGCGCTGCACGCGACAGCAGCCCCGGAAGGTCCGGGGGCGGCGCCTCGGCCACGCGTCGAAATAGCTCGACGGTGATTCGCATCGAATGCACCGGGTTGCGCAGATCGTGCAACAGCGTCCTGATCACCTGAACCTGATTGGCTCGTTGCACGGTCATCAGCAGCGCTGCGTCCGGGCCTGAATGGGCAAGTTGTTCCTCGGGCGGAGCCTGCATCATGATCAGCGTCCCGTCATGTACGCGCCGAGATGG
>DATAFY010000017.1:0-5404 GCA_036257205.1 Steroidobacter sp.
GGCACTGCCGTGTTCGGCATCGATGTCGAGCTGCCCGGCATGTTGAACGCAGCGGTGCGAACCGGTCCCGCGATCGGCTCGCAGCTCACCACGATGAACGAAGCGGCCGCGCGCGCGAGCAGCGGTGTGGTCGCTGTCGTCCCGATCCAGAATGGAGTCGCGGTCGTCGCAGACACATACTGGAACGCGCGCCGCGGCCTGCGGGCGCTCGAGCCACGATTCGATGCCGGCCAGTACGCCGACCTCAACAGCGAATCGGTGCGCGCGCTGTACCGCAAGCATCTGGAGGCGGGTCCGGTTGCCACACCGGTGGAGGTCGGCGATGTAGACGCAGCGCTGGCGCGCGCTGCGCGCGTCGTCACGTTCGAGTATGAAAGCCCGTTCCTTGCGCACGCCACGATGGAGCCGATGAACTGCGTCGCGGCCGTGAGTACGCAACGTTGCCTCATCATCGCGCCCACGCAGGGTCAGGAGCTCGCCACTTACGCGTTGAGCTCGGCGCTCGGAATGCCTCCAGAGCGCATCGAGGTGAGGCGCTCGCCGTACATCGGCGGGGGATTCGGACGGCGCCTCGTGCCGGATTTTCCTGTGCAGGCCGCGCTCGTCTCGCGCGCGGTCGGCAAGCCGGTCAAAGTGATCTGGGACCGCGAGGAGGATATCCGTCGCGATTTCTACCGCCCGGCGACGCTGGTGCGCATGACGGGCGCCCTCGATGACTCCGGCCGCCTGATTGCTCTCAAGGCGCGCGTCGTATCGCCGACGATCCTTCTGCCGGTATTTCCCGGCATCGCGCCCGTGCTCGAGAAGCAGGGCGTCGATCCGAGTGCGTTGGAAGGGATGATGGAGTGGATTTACGACGTTCCGAATCGGCTGGTCGAATTCCACCTGCTCAAGCTCCCGATCCCCACGTCCGTGCTGCGCACGACAGGCTACGGGCCGAACATCTTCGCGCTCGAGAGCTTCATGGACGAGCTTGCGCATGCCGCGGGTCGCGACCCTTACCAGTACCGGCGTGCGCTGCTCGAGAAGAATCCACGCGCTCGCGCCGTGCTCGACCGCGCTGCCGAGCTGGCTCAGTGGAACGACTCCTCTGCCGCAAACGAAGGTCTCGGTGTAGCCGTCACCTACGCGTATGGCACGTACATCGCGCAGGTCGTCCGGGCGCGGGTCGCCGACAACCTGCTCAAGCTGCGACGCGTGGTCTCCGTGGTCGACTGCGGTCGCGTGCTCGATCCCGGCATTGCGCGGCAGGGTCTCGAGGGGGGCGCGGTCTTTGGCCTCGCAGGGTGCAAGGCCGAAGTGGCGTTTGAAGGCGGGCGCGTGACGCCGGACAACCTGAATCGCCTGAGGTTGCCAGACATGGCCGACACGCCTGAGCTGGTGACGGAGTTCATCGAGGGCGGAGGGGCGCTCGGCGGCGTCGGTGAAGTCGGTCCGGTCACCGTCACGCCGGCGCTTGCGAACGCAGTGAACGCCGCGAGCGGGCGGCGGCTGCGCTCGATGCCAGTGTCCCGGCATGGGCTCAGGTTTGCGTGATCGAGGGAAAGAGCGATGCCTGAGTTCGCGCTCAACGTAAACGGCAAACGACGGGTCACGCAGGCGGAGCCAGACACGCCGTTGCTCTGGGTGCTGCGCGAGCAGCTCAAGCTCACGGGCACGAAATTCGGCTGCGGGGTGGCGGCCTGCGGCGCTTGCACGGTGAACATCGACGGCGCCGCCGTACGCAGCTGCTCATTTCCGGTGAGTGCGGCCGGCGAGCGTGCGATCACGACGATCGAGGGCTTGTCGCCCGATCGATCGCATGCGCTGCAGCGCGCATGGATCGCGGAGCAGGTTCCTCAATGCGGCTACTGTCAATCTGGCATGTTGATGGCCGCGAATGCGTTGTTGCGCGACATCTCGCTTCCGAGCGATGCCGACATCGACGCTGCAATCACCAACATCTGTCGTTGCGGCACCTACACGCGCGTTCGCAAGGCGATCCACCACGCCGCGCGAATGCTGGACGCGCAGAAATGATGCTGCCAGTCGTCGCTGCACGGGCGTGCGCGCTGGGTGCGCTCATGTTGCTTGCTGCCTGCACAGCGACTGAGCGTAGAAAATCGGCGGAAGCAACATCGTCGGGCGCCGCGGAGTTCACGCGCATCGCGCAGGTGCTGAAGAGTCCGCGATGCATCAACTGTCATCCCGCGGGCAATTCTCCCCACCAGGGGGATGAAGCGCGGGTGCACGACTTTCGGGTTACACGTGGTCCTGCCGATCATGGCGCGCCGGGCATGAACTGCAGCACCTGTCATCAGGAGAACAACCAGGAGAGTTCGGGCGTGCCCGGCGCGCACCACTGGCAACTCGCTCCGATGAGCATGGCCTGGGAAGGTCTGTCGGATGCCGAGTTGTGCCGCACCTTGCTCGATCAGAGCAAGAACGGCGGGCGCAGCGTTGCGGACCTGGTCCATCACATGACGGAAGATCCTCTGGTCAAATGGGGGTGGGCGCCCGGTGTACAGCGCACCCCGCCGCCGATTGCGCACGAGGAGTTCCTCGAGCTCGTACGTGCGTGGGCCGCGCGAGGCGCCGGGTGTCCAGACGCGCCTGGTTGAGTCGGCGATTCCCGGCGTGCTTACGGATGGCTTTGATCGGAGCTCTCGCCGGGCCCAACGTGCAAGCCGCCTCCCTCGATTGCCCGCTGCGCCCTTTTCGCTGGCAGGAGGATTGCGGCGCGATCGCGCACAGTGAGGCCGCGCTCGGCTGGCGTCGACTGCGCGGCATTCCACTTGGCAGCGAACGCTCCAGCTGGCTGACGCTCGGCGGAGAGTACCGCTTTCGCGTAGAAACGCTCGAGCCTCCTTCCTTCGGTCTGCGCGGTGAGACGTACACTGCGCGCGATCATCGCTGGTTCGTGCACGCGGATTTGCACGCCGCCGCCGGCCCGCGTCTGTTTGTGCAGCTGAGTGCGGCGGCGGATGATGGGCGTAAACCGGCCGCGCGGCCCTTCGACCACAGTGCACTGGACATCGCCCAGGCGTTTGCCGATCTGCCGCTCACTTCCGGCGACAATCAGTTTCTGTTTCGTCTCGGCCGGCAGGAGCTGGACCTGCACGGCAACCGTCTCGTCTCGACGCGAGATGCGGCAAACCTGCGTCGCGCGTTCGATATGGCGCTTGCCAGCTTCACGCGCGGGCGCTTGAGCGCTCTCGCATTTGCGGGACGCCCGGTGCGCAACGACGCCAGCGCTTTCGACGACGCCGCCGCCGAAAACGAGCGCTTCGCTGGAGCATCCTTCGATCTCGCATCGCCGCGGGTCGGTGGGACGGACACATTCACGTTGCTCTACTTCGATCGCACTCGCGCGCTCGCGGTGTATCAGGATGCGATCGGCTCGGAGCGCCGTCACACTCTTGGAATGCGGGTGGTGCGCACGGCGGCCGGATGGGACGGAGCGCTGCAGGCCGCGTATCAGAGCGGCCATGTAGCGACACAGCGAGTTCGAGCTCACGGCCTCGCCGGCGATGTAGGCTGGCGTCCGGCAGGTTGGGCGCTGCGGCCGCGATTCGGTGTGAGCTTCGGCTACGCGAGCGGCGACCGCGCTGCGGGCGACGATGCGGTGGGCACTTTCGACGTGCTCTATCCGAATCTCGGCTACTTCACGGACGCGCCAGTCTTCTACCCAGGCAACACTGCGGACTTCCAGCCGAACATATCCGCGGGCCTGAATGCGGTGACGCTGCAAATCGGTTGCGACTTCATCTATCGCGTGGAAGCGACCGATGCAGTCTACGAACCGCCGGGAGTTCCACTCGTGCGCGGCAACGGCGCGGGGAAGCATGCGGCGGCGACGCTGTGCTTCGGCAAAGCCGTGTGGCGCCCAACACCGGCCGTGGAACTCACCGCGGCATACGTACACGCCAGGCCCGAAGATGTCTTGCGCACCGGGGGCGGCTCGTCGACGGATTACTGGCTGGCGCAGCTTGCGTTGAGGCTCTGAGAGTGTCGGCGCCTGATCGACACAGGTCGGAGAATGAGCGCCAATGGGCGCCGCTAGGCTCCGCCTTGCTTCCAATTCCCGGCAATCCAGGGCGGAGCAGTATCACCTACGGCGCCAAATCGGGGTTCGTAAGTGCGAGCCTCCTGAGAATCCGCGTGTCGGTGGTTCACCTTTCTCCGATTGATTCATAGGTGTTCCGCCAGCCGCGTCACGATTCGAGCCGCCGCCAGTTGGTGCGGCGTAGTTTCTCAGCAAGAACCGGGAATGGGCTGGCCCACTGGATCGAACAAAAGTGGCAGAGTTCTTCCATACGATCCGGAGAACAACCTCTATAAGCATCACTGCCAATTGGTAAGCCGGCCCAGGCAAGGTGATGTCGTGAATACTCGCGTTGCAATCATGTCGATTCTGGGTGCGACCGCCGCACTGCCGGTCGCGCAGGCTCAGGACGTCGGGAAGTGGATATGGCGCGTCGGCGTTCACGATGTCGAGCCCAAATCCGACAATAACGACATCGTCAACGTCGACTCCGGGTCCATGCTGACGTTCAACGGCACGTACCTGTTCGCGCCCCACTGGGGCGTGGAGTTGCTGGCGTCGCTACCATTCCAGCACGACGTCAACCTCAACGGCGGCGGCAACGTCGGCGAGGCAAGCATCTGCCGCCGACACTCAGCCTGCAATACCATTTCAACCCCAACGGTAAGGTACGGCCGTACGTCGGCGCGGGCTCAACTACACGGTGTTCTTCGACAAACGCACGACTGGCGCGCTCGCCGGCGCGGACCTGAAATTGGACGACTCGTTCGGTCCGGCGCCACAGTTCGGAATGGACATCGCGCTGAGCTGTCCGTGGTTCGCCAACGCCGATGTGCGCTGGTTCGACATCGACAGCGACGCCACGGTGAATGGCGTCCACATCGGCACGGTCGAGATCGATCCGTACTCCATTGGCGTCTCCGTCGGCAGGCGCTTCTGAGGAGACCGGCTGCCGACGGCCCAGGAACCTCTGCATAGGTGCTATTCGAAAGCGTCAGCACGTTTTCCATCCCCGTCTTTCAATCAGTTGCATCATTGAAAGCTCAGGGTAGTCGACCTGTGCAGCGCTTCCCCAGGTCGCGGTCAACCTCTTAGATGTGAGCGGGCGACAATTCTCTGCTCAGTTCATCGAGAGATCGGTTGGATGTGCTCGACCGTGCGACGCAATTCCCGCCGGCATCGGACCGACGCTTCCCTCCGGAAATCGATGATTTCTCAGATACCGCGCTGGCTTTCGGGAGCGGCTCGCGGGCGGTCGTGGGTCTGCCCCGCCATGCGCTCGTTATCCAGGTCCGCCAATGGCGTTCCCACCTGTACATCGAATGAGCGGGCATTCTCGACGCCCCATGTATCGAGGTGTCTCAGAATACTGGTCAACTG
>DATAFY010000031.1:0-2062 GCA_036257205.1 Steroidobacter sp.
TCGCTCGCGCCCGACTTCAGCGCCAGGGTTCCAGCCAGCGTGAACTTGGGCATGAGCGTGAGCTGTGCGCGGCCCGAAAGCTTTCGGCCGCGCAGGTCGCCTGCGAGATTCTGAAGACTAAATGTTCCAGCAGGCCCCTCCTCCGTCAGCCGCCCTTCGCTTGCAACATCGAAATCGAGGGCGCCGCGCCAGGCCGCGGCGAATGCACCGGGATCGAAGCGCTGCGCTCTGGCGCCGACCGCCCATGCAATCTGCGGTTTCAGTCGAATCTTGCCGCTCGCCGCCAGTGTTCCCTTCGGCTGCACGACTTCGAACCGCCCGAGCTCCACGGCGTCGGGCGTACCGTGCAGCTTAAGAACAACCTCAGCGAGCCGATCGGCAGGACCGAGCGACAACGCACCCGTTGCGCTGTAGTTCTTAGGGTTGCCATGCACCTCGAGCCGCCCGTGCGTGTGCAGCTCTTGGCCGGCCCAGGCGGCGGGGACAACGACATCGCGCCACGCGCTTGCGATCTGAGCGCTCCATACCTTCTCCTGCGTTCGCAGCGCCGCATTCGCGAGCACCTGCCCGGTGCTCTTGCCGATGCGCAACGCGCTCTCGATGCGAATACGATCGGGGCTCCGCGTGATGCGCAGCGGCTCGAGAACGAGCGGTTCGCCGTTGATCATCACTCGGCCCGTGATCGCCCCGTCGTGCAGCGAACCTTCCCCTTTGAGCGATGCGGCGAGACTGTCCAGGCTCGAGTGCGGCAGGAGCGCCTCGCGCGGATCGAACGGCGGCGCGTCGAAGGTGAAGCGCCAAGGCCAGTTCGCCGTCTCACGGATAAAGAGCTGGAGCTGCGCTCTCAACGGCGAGCGCAACGCGAGGTTGAGGTGCGCTTCTCCACTCTTTGCGACCGTCGTCAGGGAACCCGCATACGTCCGCTCGCCGAGGCGCCAACGAAACCGTCCGCGGGCTTCGCCGAAATACGTTTCCTTCTGCGCCACGCGTCCGGCGAACTCGACCTCACCCTGAGGAGAGCGTAGATCCAGGCGCTCGAGCTTCAGTTCCGCCGAGGTCCAGTGGGCTTTCACGCTCGCCCGTGTGAGATCGAGCAGCAACTGGTCACGGCGCTGCACCTGCGCGTCCACGATCGTGAGCGAATCAAGGAGGACGTCGATGGGCGGCTTGAGAGTGAGACGGCGCGCCTTCTCCTGCGCCGGCCTAGGAACCTGCGGTTCCCTCAGCAACACGTCCACACCGACCAGCTCCAGGCGCCTGACGCGCACGAGCCGATGCATCAGTTCCGTGAGCGCAAGGTCGATAGAGAGGCGCTTGATCTCGACGTCCACGCCCGCTGCGTAGTTGAGGTAGTGAACGTCGCTCAGCGTCAGCGGACCGGCGATCGTCCCCTTGACTGCGCCGATCTCGAGCCCCGCGCCCAGCACATTGCTGACCGTCGCCGCCGTAAAGCGAGCGCCGCTTTCGGTGCGCACGAGCCAGACGAGCAAGAGGCACCCTACGGCGGCCAGCACGCCGATCGCGAGCAGGGTCCACCGCAATATTTTCATCGCACGCTCGCGCCGCTGAGCTTGCGCACAGACGCGCTCGGAGACGATCCGTCTGCGTTCTGCGAACGCCCGCCGTCTACAGATCCGGCGCGATCACGAGGTGAATACGCCATGAATCTCCAAACTCCGACTCGACCGGCTGCGCAAAGTCCAGCCGCACAAGACCGATCGGCGATTTCCAGCGCAGCCCGAGGCCTGCGCCGACGTTCCATTCGAAACCCGAGATAAACGCGTCGCCGGCGTCGACGAATGCCGCGAGTCCCCATTTCTCCAGAAAATAGTGTTCGTACTCGACGCTGCCGACCGTGAGATATTCTCCGCCGATGACTCCGCCCTGCGCGTTCTTCTCACCGATCTGCTCATAATCGAAACCGCGGATCGAGCGGTCTCCGCCCGCGAAGAACCGCAGCTCAGGCGGCAGGGCGTCGAAGTCATCGACCGCCATCGCACCCAGAGCTGTTCGCAGAATGACGCGTCCGCGCCGGCCGACTTGCTTCAGCCATTTCGCTTCC
>DATAFY010000033.1:0-1573 GCA_036257205.1 Steroidobacter sp.
GATCCGGCTGCACAACCCGCTGCTCTTCGATTTCGTGCTCAAGCGCAGCCTCCGATCGAGGGGCAGGTCGCTCGCGGCGCGCGTGTTCGAGACGCGCCCGTTTTTCGTGAGATGATTACTGCATGTCGGGCAACAGCTTCGGCACGCTTTTCTGCGTGACCTCGTTCGGCGAGTCGCACGGCCCAGCGTACGGCGGCGTGGTCGACGGCTGTCCGCCCGGCCTGGCACTTTCAAATGCAGACCTCCAAAGGGAATTGGATAGAAGAAAACCCGGATCCTCGCGCCATGTCACGCAGCGGCGCGAGTCCGACGCGGTCGAGATCCTTTCGGGTGTATACGAAGGCCGCACCACCGGCAGCGCAATCGGTTTTCTGATCCGCAACGAGGATCAACGCTCGAAGGACTATGCCGCAATCGCCGACAAGTTCCGCCCCGGCCACGCCGATTACACCTACTGGCAGAAATACGGCGTGCGCGACGCGCGCGGCGGCGGGCGCGCATCGGCGCGCGAGACCGTGGTGCGCGTCGCCGCCGGTGCGATCGCGAAAAAGTGGCTAAGGGAGCGCTACGGCGTGCTGGTGCGAGGTTATCTTGCCCAGCTGGGGCCGAAGAAGATTGCCTTTCGCGATTGGAGTGAGGTCGATAAGAACCCATTCTTCGCGCCCAACGGCGATGTTGTCTCGGAGCTGGAGACGTTCATGGACGAGCTGCGCGAAAGCGGCGACTCGTGCGGCGCGCGCGTCAACGTCGTCGCGCAGGGCGTGCCGGTGGGCTGGGGCGAGCCCGTGTATGGGCGGCTCGACGCCGACATCGCGTGGGCGATGATGTCGATCAACGCGGTCAAGGGCGTGGAGATCGGCGCGGGCTTTGCCGCAGTCGAGCAGAAGGGCAGCGAGCACGGCGACGAGATGACCCCGGCGGGGTTCGTCGGCAACAACAATGGCGGCGTGCTCGGCGGGATCTCCACCGGGCAGGACGTCACTGTGTCGCTCGCCCTGAAGCCCACTTCGAGCATCCGCCTGCCCCGGCGCACCGTCGACATGCGGGGCAACCCCACCACCATCCAGACTACGGGGCGGCACGATCCCTGCGTCGGCATTCGCGCGACCCCGATAGCCGAGGCCATGCTCGCCTGCGTTCTGATGGATCATGCGCTGCGTCATCGCGCGCAATGCGGCGATGTGACGCCGCCGACGGTAGTAAAGGCGCCTAAAATCAATTAGTATGGTTACAAAGCCTGCCACAAACCTCCCCAGAGAGAAGAACATGAGCAACAAAGGGCAGTTGTTACAAGACCCATTTTTGAACACGCTGCGCAAGGAGCACGTCCCGGTCTCGATCTACCTCGTGAACGGGATCAAGCTTCAGGGACAGATCGAGTCGTTCGATCAGTACGTGGTGCTGCTGCGCAACTCCGTTACCCAGATGGTGTACAAGCACGCCATCTCCACCGTCGTGCCCTCGCGCCCGATCAGCCTCGGCCCCGACAAGGAAGCCGAATAAGTAATTGCTAGAACGGCCTGCCGCGGCCGCCGATCCGCAGGCGGCGATCATCGTTTATCTCGACTTCGGC
>DATAFY010000035.1:0-9071 GCA_036257205.1 Steroidobacter sp.
CGTGGATGCGCAGCCGCGGCGCGCTTAGCGATCGGATCCTTCCGGCCGCCTGCTGGCCGCGGAGGATGTCCTCACGCCATTCACGGTGAACAATCTGGGCCTGCAGATCCGCTATCGCTTCGAGCTGGCGCCGCGATCCGAGCTGTTTTTCGTGTACGCTCGGGGCGGTTTTGAACTGCTGCGCGAAGACGAACGGGACCTGGGCGGGCTTTTCTCGGACATGAGCGAGATCCGCGACTCCGATCAGTTCTTGCTGAAGATCCGCTATCGCCTCTAGCGGAAAATCACGCGCTTGCGGCGTGCAGAGGGCGTTGCATTCCGCCGCGCGTAAGCGCCCACATCCTTTCTTGAAGCACTGCAAAACGCTGCGTATAATGCGCCGCCCTTGCCGGCCGGCCGGCGATTCCGGCTGGTATTTTCGGAAGAGTTGATCGATGCCACACGTTGCCGAACACACGGCCCGCGCAGTGGCATTTTTGTTGTCCGTCGATTCAGTCGCAGGGACGCCGTGAGCGGAAATGCGCTTGCGAACGCGGCGCGCCAGTCCCTGCGGATTCTGCGCTGGCAACTCGTTTGGATCGCGGTCTTCGCGGTTGTGTGCGCGGGTGCGTTTGGTGCGCGCGCCGGTTGGTCGGCGTTGACGGGCGGCGGGATCGGTCTGATCTGGACCGTCTACATGGCCGCGACGCTGTATCGGCACAGCCGCGATCACGGCGCTCACATGAGCGCCTTGAGCTTCGTGACGGGTTGGTTGATCAAGGTCTCGCTGACCTTTGCGCTGCTGATTGCGGTGTTCCGTTCCGGCGCGTTTGCGCCGCTCGCGCTGCTGGGCGGCTTGTTCGGTGCGCTGGTTTCTTATTGGGCGTGGTTGACGTTTCGGGCCAAAAAAAATGCGGATAGGGCTGATGGCGAGTGAGAGCGGCGGAGAGCACGGCGGTATGGCCGGCTACATCTCCCACCATTTGCAGCATCTCGCGACGTCCAAGCAGAACGCCCTTTTCGACATCAACGTTCTGCATCTCGACACCGTCTTTTTCGCAGTGCTGTGCGGGTTGCTCGTGTTGATCCCGTTGTACTTCGCAGCGCGTCGGGCCACCGCCGGCGTGCCCGGCCGTTTCCAGGCGTTCGTCGAGATGCTCGTGGAGTTCGTCGAGGAGCAGGCCAAGGGAATGGTCCATGGCAAGTTGACGTTCATCGCGCCGCTGGCGCTGACGGTGTTCGCCTGGGTCTCGATGATGAACGCCGTCGATCTGATCCCCGTCGACGCTTTCCCTTGGATCGCGCACAAATTTTTCCACATTGATCGTCTGCGTCCGCTGCCGACAGCGGACGTCAACGGCACCTTCGGCATGGCCGTGGGCGTATTGCTTCTGGTCTTCTACTACAACGTTAAGGTGAAGGGCCTGGGCGGCTTCCTGCATCAATGGCTCACCGCGCCTTTCGGAATGAACAAGATCTCGTGGAATCCGCTGACGTGGGTGGGCGCGTTTCTGCTTGCGTTCGCCAACGTAGCCATGACGGCGGTCGAGTACGTCGGCAACACCTTCTCGCACGGCATGCGTCTGTTCGGAAACATGTACGCTGGCGAGCTCATTTTCTTCCTGATCGCCGGGCTCGGCGGCTCCATGACCGTCTTCGGCGTAGGCATGCATCTGTTGAGCGGCGCAGTGTGGGCGATCTTCCACATCCTGATCGTGCTGCTTCAAGCCTTCATTTTCATGATGCTCACGCTGGTCTATATCGGTCAGGCGCACGAGCACCACTAAAGCTTCACCTCACGCATCGACGATTGTTATTGCTTTTTTCGGAGAACACTCATGACAGACGTTGCTTTTGTCGCCCTGGCTTGCGGATTGATCATCGGCATCGGCGCCCTGGGCGCCTGCATCGGCGTCGGCATCATGGCGAGCAAATACATCGAGTCATCGGCGCGGCAGCCCGAGCTCATGAACGTGCTGCAGACGAAGGTGTTCCTGTTGCTGGGCCTCATCGACGCGTCCTTCATCATCGGCGTCGGCATCGCGCTGTGGTTCGCGACGGCGAATCCTTTCGCGGCTTGAGCCGCCGGCGCGCGGCGTCCCGCTGTGCGCCCCGGCTACTCCGTTTGACCGCAGCAGGGCAGACGCTTCCATGAATCTGAACGCAACGCTGTTCGTACAATCGCTGGTCTTCCTCATCCTCGCCTGGGTGACGATGAAGTTCATCTGGCCGCCGCTGATCGCGGCCATCGATGAGCGTCGCAGCAAGATCGCGGAGGGCCTCGCGTCCGCCGAGAAAGGCGCGGCCTCGCTTGAGCAAGCGAAAGCAGCGGCCGCCGAGATCGTCAAGGAGGCCCACGCGCGCGCCGGCAAGATCGTCGAGCAGGCCAATCGTCGTTCGACCGAGCTGATCGAGGAGGCGCGCGGCGCAGCGATCGGCGAAGGTCAGCGCCTGGTGTCAGAGGCGCGTCAGGAAGCAGCGCTCGAAACCAATCGCGCGCGGCAGCAGCTGAGCAAGGAACTCGCCGGCCTCGCGGCGGCGGGCGCCGGCAAGCTGCTCGCTCGTGAGATCGATGCAAGGGCCCACGCCGACCTGCTCGACAAGCTGGCGCAGGAGATCGAACGCGGTTAACGCCGCGGAGTCGCCATGGCCGAGAAAGCCACCATCGCCCGTCCATACGCTAAGGCCGCTTTCGAGTCGGCGCGCGCGCACGATTCCTTCGAGCGCTGGTCGCACCTGCTGGCCGTCGGTTCGGCCGCCGTTGCTGACGAGCGCGTCTCCAAGCTGCTCACGAATCCGCGAGTGAAGGCGGCCGATCTGATCGGCCTCATTGCGGACGCCGCCGGCGGCGCCGTCGACCAGCACGTGCGCAATTTTCTCGCGACGCTGGCGGACAATCGGCGTCTCGGACTCTTGCCGGAAATCGCGGCGATTTTCGAACGGCTGCGAGCGGAAGTGGAGAACGTCGCAGACGTGCAGGTGATCTCCGCCGTGCAGCTCGAGGAGGCGCAGCGCAAGCGTCTCGCGTCGGCGCTGGAAAAACGGCTCAACCGCGCGGTGCGGCTGCACTGCGAAGTCGATCCATCGCTCATCGGCGGCGCGGTCGTGCGCTCCGGCGATTTCGTCATCGATGGCTCGCTGAAGGCGAGCCTCGAGCGGCTGGCGAGCGCGATGGTTCAGTAATCGAGCGTGAACGTGATTAGTGGATAGTGAATAGCCGTCCGACGAGTGCCTAGTCACTAGTCGCTATTCACTCCGACAGCAGAAAGCTAAAGAGTGCGGCTTACCGCCGACTCTCGAACGAGGTACCGGGACATGGCCATCAAGGCATCTGAAATCAGCGATCTGATCAAGGCGCGCATCGAGAAGTTCGCGAGCGCGGCCGAAGAGCGCAACGTTGGCGCGGTCGTGACCGTCACGGACGGCATCGTTCGAATTCACGGCCTTGCTGACGCGAAGTACGGCGAAATGCTGGAGTTTCCCGGCGGCAGCTATGGTCTGGCGCTGAACCTGGAGCAGGATTCGGTCGGCGCGGTCGTGCTCGGGGAGTACAAGCACATCGTCGAAGGCGACGCCGTGAAGACGACGGGCCGCATCCTCGAAGTGCCCGTGGGTGAAGGGCTCCTGGGCCGGGTCGTGGATTCACTGGGCAACCCCATCGACGGCAAGGGGCCGATTCAGGCGGTCCGCAATGCGCCGATCGAGCGCGTCGCCCCGGGCGTCGTGTTCCGTAAATCCGTCAGCCAGCCCGTGCAAACGGGTTACAAGGCGATCGACTCGATGGTGCCGATCGGCCGCGGTCAGCGCGAGCTCATCATCGGCGATCGTCAGACCGGCAAGACCGCGCTGGCGGTCGATACGATCATCAACCAGAAGAACAGCGGCATTAAGTGCGTCTACGTCGCGATCGGCCAAAAGCAGAGCTCGATTGCGAACGTTGTGCGCAAGCTGGAAGAGCACGATGCGATGAAGCACACCATCATCGTCGCTGCGTCCGCGTCCATGCCCGCCTCCATGCAATATCTCGCTCCCTACGCTGGTTGCGCGATGGGCGAGTACTTCATGGACCAGGGCGAAGACGCCCTCATCATCTATGACGACTTGACCAAGCAGGCCTGGGCGTATCGCCAGATTTCATTGCTCCTGCGCCGTCCGCCGGGCCGTGAGGCGTATCCGGGCGACGTGTTCTATCTGCACTCGCGGTTGCTCGAGCGCTCGGCTCGAGTGAACGAGGAGTACGTGGAGAAGAAGACGAATGGCCGCGTGAAAGGCAAGACGGGTTCGCTGACCGGCCTGCCTATCATCGAGACGCAGGCGGGCGACGTCACGGCGTTCGTACCCACCAACGTCATCTCGATTACGGACGGGCAGATCTTCCTGGAAACCGACCTGTTCAACGCCGGCGTCCGCCCCGCAATGAACGCCGGCATCTCGGTGTCTCGCGTCGGCGGCGCGGCGCAGACCAAGATCATCCAGAAACTCGGCGGCGGCATTCGTCTCGCGCTCGCGCAATACCGCGAACTCGCGGCGTTCTCGCAGTTCGCTTCCGACCTCGATGATGCGACCCGCCGTCAGCTGGAACGCGGTCAGCGCGTCACCGAGCTGATGAAGCAAAAGCAGTACGCGCCGATGTCGGTTGCAGAGATGGCCTTGTCGATTTACGCCGTGAACAACGGCCACATGGACAAGGTGGATATCAAGAAGATCGGCGCGTTCGAAGCCGGCCTGCAGGCGTTCGCGAAGACGAACTACAAGCAGGCGTTCGACGCGATCAACGCGAACCCCGTGCTCTCGCCTGAGAACGAGTCCGCGCTCAAGAAGATCTGTGAAGAGTTTGCGGCGACAGGCACGTATTAAGGAAGAGCTTAGCGTGATTGGCGACCAGAACGGGCTGCGGCCATTCACCGGTGCGTAGTCACGAATTACTTTTGGACGAAACATGCCCGGCGTAAAAGAAATCCGCATCAAGATCGCGAGCTTCAAAAGCACGCAGAAGATCACGAAGGCCATGGAAATGGTGGCCGCGAGCAAGATGCGCAGAGCGCAGGAGCGCATGCGCGCCATGCGCCCGTACGCCGAGCGTATTCGCAACGTTATTGGGCACCTGCGACTGGCGAATCCCGACTACAAGCATCCCTACCTGATCGAGCGCGAGGCGAAGTCCGTCGGCTTCATCATCATCACGACGGACCGCGGCCTGTGCGGCGGTCTGAACGTCAACCTGTTCAAGACCACCCTTACAGCCATGCGCGAGTGGCAGGCCAAGGGCGCCGAGGTTTCGGCGTGCCTGATCGGCTCGAAGGGCGTGCAGTTTTTCCGGCGTCTCGGCAATGTGAAGACGCTCGCGACCGTCACGCACCTCGGCGATCGGCCGCACGCCGCTGATCTGATCGGCTCCGTGACGGTAATGCTCGACATGTATCGTGAAGGCAAGATCGACCGCCTTTTCGTCGTGAACAACGTATTCCTGAACACGATGAGCCAGAAGCCCGTCGTGCGGCAGCTGCTGCCGGTCGTCACCGAAGACGAAGACAAGCTGCAGAAGCTTTGGGACTACATCTACGAGCCCTCCGCCGCGGAACTCCTGGACGGCGTGCTGATGCGGTACATCGAGTCGCAGGTCTATCAGGGCGCGGTGGAGAACGTAGCGTGCGAAATGGCCGCGCGCATGGTCGCGATGAAAAGCGCGACCGACAACGCCGGCAAGCTCATCGATGAGCTGCAGCTCATCTACAACAAAGCGCGCCAGGCGGCGATCACTAAAGAGATCAGCGAAATCGTGGGCGGCGCCGCCGCAGTGTGAGTTTGACGGGCGCGGGGCGTGTGTCTCGCAGCTCAGGCAGGAATTCAAGTTTGGCGAATTGAGCAGGGCGACAGGACGCGCGTCGCGGCTTAGGGCTAAAGGTCCTTAGGCCCCGCGCCCCAAGCCCCTTGAGGAACGAGAAATGGCTACCGGCAAAATCGTGCAAATCATCGGCGCCGTCATCGACGTGGAATTTCCGCGCGAACAGATCCCGAAGGTCTACGAAGCGCTCAAGCTGGAGGACGTCGACCTGACGCTCGAAGTGCAGCAGCAGCTCGGCGACGGCGTCGTGCGCACCATCGCGATGGGCGTCTCCGAAGGTTTGCGCCGCGGCCTGACGGTCAAGGCGACCGGCGCGCCCATCTCCGTACCCGTCGGCAAGGCCACGCTCGGCCGCATCATGGACGTGCTCGGCGCGCCGCAGGACGAAAAGGGACCCGTCCAGTCCAAGGACTTCTGGCCCATTCACCGTCCAGCGCCCGCCTATGACGAACAGGCCGGCGGCCAGGAGCTGCTCGTCACCGGCATCAAGGTCATCGACCTTCTCATTCCGTTCGCCAAAGGCGGCAAAATCGGTCTGTTCGGCGGCGCGGGCGTCGGCAAGACGGTGAACATGCTCGAGCTCATCAACAACATCGCCAAGCAGCATGCCGGCTTGTCCGTATTCGCCGGCGTCGGCGAGCGCACCCGTGAAGGCAACGACTTCTATCACGAGATGATCGAGTCGGGCGTCATCGACACCAAGGACCTGTCGAACTCCAAAGTGGCCATGGTGTACGGCCAAATGAACGAGCCGCCGGGCAACCGTCTGCGCGTCGCGCTGACGGGCCTCACGATGGCCGAGTACTTCCGCGATGAGAAGACCGAGTCCGGCAAAGGCCGCGACGTGCTGCTGTTCATCGACAACATCTACCGTTACACGCTGGCCGGCACGGAAGTCTCTGCGCTGCTCGGCCGCATGCCCTCCGCGGTGGGTTATCAACCGACCCTGGCCGAAGAAATGGGCGTGCTCCAGGAGCGCATCACGTCCACAAAGACCGGATCGATCACCTCGATTCAGGCGGTGTACGTGCCCGCGGACGACCTTACGGACCCCTCGCCCGCCACGACCTTTGCGCACCTTGACGCCACCGTGGTGTTGTCGCGTCAGATCGCCTCGCTGGGCATTTACCCGGCCGTGGATCCTCTGGACTCCACCAGCCGGCAGCTCGATCCCCTCGTGATTGGCGAGGAGCACTACAGCGTCGCGCGCGGCGTCCAGGCCGTTCTGCAGCGCTACAAGGAGCTGCAGGACATCATCGCCATCCTTGGCATGGACGAGCTGTCGGAGGAAGACAAGCGTACGGTCGCCCGTGCGCGTAAGATCCAGCGCTTCCTGTCGCAGCCGTTTAACGTCGCAAAGGTGTTCACCGGCCAGGACGGCAAGATCGTGCCGCTCAAGGAGACGATCCGCGGCTTCAAGGGCATTCTCGCCGGCGACTACGATCACCTGCCCGAGCAGGCGTTCTATATGGTCGGCGGCATCGACGAAGCCGTGGAGAAGGCGAAGACTTTGCAGTAGTGACTAGCGACTGTTGACTCGTGCAGAGCGAGTCACCAGCCACGTCCAGTCACTCATCCCTAGTCACGAGTCACCAGCGTATGGCCACCATCCACGTCGACATCGTCAGCGCCGAAGGCGAGATCTTCTCGGGCGAGGCCGCGATGGTTTTTGCACCCGCCGTCATGGGTGAGATCGGCATTGCGCCGCGGCATGCGCCGCTTCTGACGACGCTCAAGCCGGGAGAGGTCCGTGTGCAGACGCCGGGCGGGGAGGAGCAGTTTTTCTACGTGTCCGGCGGCGCCCTCGAAGTGCAGCCTCATCTTGTGACGGTGCTGGCCGACACGGCGCTGCGCGCCCGCGACCTCGATGAGGCAGCAGCGCTCCAGGCCAAGCAGCGCGCCGAGGAAGCGCTGCGCGACCGCGGCGACAAGATGGAAGTCGCCGAAGCACAGGCCGAGCTCGCGCGTGCGGTCGCTCAGATCAAGGCGATCGAGAAGCTGAGAAAGCTGAAGCAATAGGGCGATCGGCGCTGGCGCCTGGCCAGAGGAAGATCAAGAATGCGTCCTGCGGGACGCATTCTCGTTTGTGCGGCCCGGACGTCGACCCTTCGCGAAGTCCTATGTCGATGAGACGCCGATGACCGCATCACCCAGCACACGTTCTGGCGAGCCGCCAGTCGCCAGCCCCCGGTAGCGCGCCGCCATGCCCCTCTCCATCGTGATTCTCGCCGCCGGTCAGGGCAAGCGGATGAAATCCGACCTGCCCAAGGTCCTGCAACCGCTCGCGGGCCGGCCCCTTCTCGCACACGTGATTGAGGCCGCGAAGGCGTTGCGGGCGAGCGCCATACACGTGGTTTATGGCCACGGGGGCGAGCGCGTGCGGCAGGCGCTCGCCGGCGAATCCGTCACCTGGGTCCTTCAGGAACAACAGCTGGGGACAGGGCATGCGGTCGCGCAGGCCATGCCGGCCATCCCTGACGAGCATGACGTGCTCGTGCTGTACGGCGATGTTCCACTCGTGCGAACCGCCGCCCTCGAACAGCTTGCGGCGCTCTCCAGCGCGCGGTCGATCAGCGTGCTGACCGCGGTGCTCGCCGATCCGACCGGATACGGCCGCATCGTGCGCGACGGCGCCGGAAACGTCGTTCGCATCGTCGAGCAGAAAGACGCGAACGCCAAGGAACGCGCCATCAATGAGGTCAACACCGGGTTGATGGCCGCGCCCGCGAGCGGGCTTCGTAAATGGCTCCAGGCCCTCAGCAACCATAACGCACAGGGCGAGTATTACCTCACCGACGTGATCGTGGCCGCCGTCCGGGACGGCCTAAAGGTGAACGCCGTCATTGCGCCGACCGAGCACGAAGTCCTCGGCGTCAACGACAAAGTGCAGCTGGCCCAGCTCGAAGCGACGCTGCGGGCCGAGACCGCGAGGCGCCTGATGCTCGAAGGGGTGACGCTCGCGGATCCTCTGCGCATCGATGTTCGCGGTGAAGTGATCGCCGGCCGAGACGTGTTTATCGACGTCAACGCGATCTTCATTGGGCGCGTCGAATTGGGCGATCGCGTGCGCATCGGTGCAAACTGCTGTCTGAAGGATTGCCGCATCGAAGCGGATGCCGAGATCCATCCGAACTGCGTGATCGACCGGGCCGTCGTTGGACCGCGCAGCTCCATCGGCCCGTTCGCCCGCTTGCGTCCCGAAAGCGTTCTCCATGAAGACGTGCACATCGGCAATTTCGTCGAGGTG
>DATAFY010000206.1:0-9740 GCA_036257205.1 Steroidobacter sp.
CGCAAGAAGGACATGATCCTGGTTTCAGGATTCAATGTTTACCCCAACGAGGTCGAGAGCGTCGCCGCGAAACATCCCGGCATCCTCGAGGCGGCCGCGGTGGCCGAATCCGACGAACGCTCCGGCGAAGCGGTGGCGTTGTTCGTAGTGCGCAAGGACCCGAATCTCACCGCGGAGCAGGTGATCGAACACTGCCGTCGCGAGCTCACGAATTACAAGACGCCGCGTCGCGTGTACTTCAGAAACGAACTGCCAAAGACGAACGTCGGCAAGATTCTGAGGCGAGCCTTGCGCGATGAATTGGCTCGGGAGCGCGAACCGATGACGGCGGCGAGCGGAGGCTGAAAGAGCAGCGCGCCGTTCAGCCTCGCCCCCCGCCGCTTACTTGTTATTTTTTGTATTGCGGGCTCAGCTCGCGTACGGCTGCAACCATTGCAGCCGCATGATCGGCCGGCGCGCCTGGATGGATGCCGTGGCCGAGGTTGAAAACGTGCCCGTATCCGCAGCCATAGCTGGCCAGCGTTCGCGCCACTTCGTCGCGAATGCGTTCGGGCGAGGCGTACAGGCAGCTCGGATCCAAGTTGCCCTGCAGCGCGACGCGGTCGTTCACGGCCCGCCGCGCTTCGCCGAGATCCGTCGTCCAGTCCACGCCGAGCGCGTCGCATCCTGAGTCCGCCATCGACTTGAGCCGGGCGCCCCCGTTCTTGGTGAACAGAATGATGGGCACGCGGCGGCCCTCATGCTCGCGCTGCAATCCCGCGACGATCATCTGCATGTACTCGAGAGAGAACTCCAGATAGCGCTGGGGCGAAAGCACGCCTCCCCATGTATCGAAGATCATGACGGTCTGAGCGCCGGCGGCGATTTGAGCGTTCAGGTAGAGAAGCGTCGCGCGGGCGAGAATCTCTAGGAGAGCGTGAAGCGTTGCGGGATCGTCGTACATCAGCGTTTTTATTCTGGCGAACTCACGCGAACTGCCGCCCTCGACGACGTAAGTCGCGACCGTCCAGGGGCTGCCGGCGAAGCCGATCAGCGGGACGCTCCCGTCCAGCTCGCGGCGTATCAATCGAACGGCCTCCAACACGTACCGCAAGTCTGTTTCCGGATCCGGAACGCCCAGGCGCGCCACGTCGGCCCGCGTGCGCACGGGCCGTTCGATGCGCGGCCCCTCGCCGGTCTCAAATTGCAGCCCGAGGCCGAGCGCGTGCGGAATGGTGAGAATGTCTGAAAAGAGAATGGCCGCATCGAGCGCAAAGCGCGCGAGCGGCTGGAGCGTCACCTCACAGGCGAGCTCCGGCGTCATGCAGAGGGTTAGAAAACTGCCGGCACGCTCCCGCGTCGCTCGATACTCAGGCAGGTATCGACCCGCCTGCCGCATCATCCACACAGGCGTGCGGTCAACCGGTTCGCGCAATAGAGCGCGGATCAACAGATCGTTCTTCAGCACGTGACTTCTCGGAAACGCAAGGCGGGCGACGGATGGCCGGGAATCAATTTTCACTCGATCAGCTGCGCTTGGCGGGGTCGAAGAGACGTTCGTGCTCCACGAGGGCGTAACGGTCCGTCATCCCCGCGATGTAGTCGGCCACGGCGCGCGCGCGACCCGCTTCGCCGCTTCGAGCCTCGAACTGCAGCGCAATCTGATGGTGTTCGGAGGGCAGCAGCTCCGGACGCGCGAGAAACGCCTCGAACAATTCACGTATGACGCTCTGCGCCTTGGTCGTCATCCGCAATACGCGGTAGTGCCGATACACTCGATCGCGCAGGAACTGTTTGAGTTCGAGGTGCTCGCCCTCGACCTGAGCAGTGAACTGCACAAGCTGCGGGGATGCTCGAACCGCTTCGACGTCCGAGGGTCCAGCACGCTCGATCGCTGCGGCGGTCGCCTCGATCAGGTCGGTCGCCACATGATTGATCATCCGGCGCACAACCTCGTGAATGAGCCGTCGTTGCGCGAGACCCGGGTGACTCTGCAGGACCAGCTCGTACTGGCGCAGGAATAGACGGGTGTCTTTCAATTCATCGATCGTGATGAGCCCGGCGCGCAGCCCGTCGTCCAGGTCGTGATTGTTGTACGCGATTTCGTCCGCTAGATTCGCTATCTGCGCCTCGAGCGTAGGCTGCCGCCGCTTGATGAAACGCTCCCCGAGCTCCCCGAGCGTTCGCGCGTTGTTCAGCGAACAGTGCTTCAGAACGCCTTCGCGTGTTTCGAACGTGAGATTCAAACCGGGAAAAGCGGCGTAACGCTCCTCGAGCTCATCCACGACGCGCAGCGATTGAAGGTTGTGCTCGAAACCGCCGTACGCGCGCATGCACGCGTTAAGAGCGTCCTGGCCTGCATGACCGAAAGGCGTGTGTCCCAGATCGTGCGCCAGGCAGATCGCCTCCGTCAGCGCTTCGTTCAAACGCAACGCGCCCGCAATCGTGCGAGCGATCTGCGCCACTTCTATGGAGTGAGTGAGACGGGTGCGGTAGAGGTCGCCCTCGTGATTGACGAACACCTGCGTTTTGTAGACGAGGCGTCGAAACGCGGTGGAATGGATGATGCGATCGCGATCGCGCTGGTATTCCCCGCGAAACGGCGGCGGCGGTTCCGGGTGCATGCGGCCGCGCGATCGGGCGTCGCTGGCTGCGTAAGGCGCTAGCGCGGCTTCGGACGTCATCGTGCGTCAGTCGAAGTGCGCATGCAGCGCATCATTCAGCGCTTCGTCGGGATAGTCGCTCGTAATAAGCGCTTCTCCCAATGTTCGCAGCAACACCAGACGGATTCGTCCGCCCAGCACCTTCTTGTCCAGACCCATGAGCTCCTGCGCCCGGCGCGCGCTGATTTTCGGCGCTGCCGTGGGAAGCTCGAATCGCTTCACAAGCTCAATCGCCCGATCGCGTTGCTCGCTGGTGAGCCAGCCAAGTCGATGCGACATGTCGGTCGCCACGACCATGCCGGCCCCGACTGCCTCGCCGTGCAGCCAGGCGCCGTAGCCAGCGGCGGTTTCGATTGCATGCCCGAACGTGTGACCGAAATTCAGAATTGCGCGCAAGCCCTGCTCTCGCTCATCGAGGCCTACGACCTGCGCCTTGATCTCGCAGGAGCGACGCACCGCATGCATGATCGCCTCATCGTCGCGCTCGAGCAGAGCGGTCGCGTTCGCTTCGAGCCAATTCAGAAACGAGGCGTCCCAGATGAAGCCGTATTTGATCGTTTCGGCGAGACCGGCGCGGTATTCGCGCTCAGGCAACGTCCGCAACGTGCGCGTATCCGCAATCACGCAGCGCGGCTGATGAAACGCCCCGATCATGTTCTTGGCTTTGGGGTGGTTGACGGCCGTTTTTCCTCCGACTGAGGAGTCGACCTGCGCGAGCAGCGTGGTAGGAACCTGTATGTAGTCGATGCCGCGCTGATAGCACGCCGCCGCGAATCCCGCCATGTCCCCCACGACGCCGCCCCCGAGCGCAAGGACGGCGGCATCGCGATTCATACGATGCTCAACGAGCGCATCGATGATGCGAGACACGCTGTCCAGCGTCTTGTACTGCTCTCCATCGGGCAAGATGACCGACTCGATGCGGCGTCCGGCGAGCACGCGCTTGAGGCGCTCCAGATAGAGCGGCGCCACCACGGCGTTGGTGACCGCCAGGAGCGCCCCTGCCTTGACGTGCTCGTTGAGCGTAGCTGCGTCGCTGAGCAGATCCGGCCCGATCAGAATTGGGTAGCTGCGCTCGCCCAGGGAGATGTCGACTCGTTCGCGCATCGCGTCAGCCGCCCGCGGAGGCGCTTGCAGCCGCTGCACGCCCGGGGAGCTCCTCCAGCCTCAGCAGAACCTCGTTCACCACCTCGCGCACCCGACGCAAGTCGGTCTGGACGGTGATGGCCGCGAGGGATTCATATAGGGGCGCACGATGCACCATCAGTTCGCGCAACTTCGCTTCCGGATCGGCGGTGTACAGCAATGGCCGGCCTCGACCGCGCCGCGTCCGTTCGAGTTGCTGCTCTATTCCCGTACTGAGGTATACGACGCAACCGCGCCGCGCGAGGCATTCGCGGTTCTCTGGCAAAAGCACGGCACCGCCGCCGGTGGCGATCACGACGTTCTCCAGTTGAGTGAGCGAATCAATGACCTCCCGTTCACGTTCCCGGAAGCCCAATTCGCCCTCCTTGTGAAAAATGTAGGGGATGTCCACGCCCGTACGGCGTTCGATCTCTACGTCGCTGTCGTAGAAAGCGCACTTGAGCGAGCGAGCTAGACGCCTGCCGACCGCCGTCTTGCCGGAGCCCATGGGACCGATGAGGAATACGTTGCGGGTGTGGGACATAAAAAAGCGGCCGCATCACTGCGGCCGCCTATTCTGTCGCCAATCTGCGAGGGCTGGCAAATCAATACAGGCTTGCGCCTTCGCGCAGGATGCGCGGCGTAACGAAAATCAGCAGTTCGTCCTTGTTATCGCGGCGCGACTTCGTCTTGAAGAGGTAGCCAAGCACGGGGATGTCGCCCAATAGGGGCACCTTTCTTTCCGTTTCCAGACGCTCGGTTTCCAGAATGCCGCCGAGGACGACCGTCTGACCATCGTTCACGAGCACTTGCGTGACGATTTCGCGCGTATCGATGCTGGGAACGAAGCCGCCGGTCGCGCTGGCGACGAGCTGGCCGATGTTGTCCTTCGCGACCGTCAGGTCCAGGATCACGCGATTGTCCGGCGTGATCTGCGGCGTCACCTTGAGGCTGAGCACGGCCTTCTTGAAAGACGTCGTGGTCGCTCCGCTGGAGGACGCTTCCTGGTAGGGGATTTCGACGCCTTGCTCGATCGTCGCCTCGCGCTGATTGGCGGTGACCAGGCGCGGTGAAGAAATGATCTCTCCACGGCCCTCCGCCTCAGCGGCAGACAGCTCGAGGTCGACGATGTAATCGGAGTCAAGCAGGGTCATGGCGACGCGGCCCGCTGGATTGGTGACGGGCAGATTGACCATATAGCGATCGATCGCATCTGGGACAACGAAGCCGCCTTGGGTAGTGCCCCCGCTTGGGAATGGCGTAATCACATAGTCGTCATCCTCAGTGACATAGGGCGGCCCGCCAATCACGCCTGCCCCGTCGCTGCCGCCGTGATTGAATGCCGCGTTGACGCCGAAGCGTACGCCGAGTTCGCGGCTGAAATCGTCGTTGACGATGACGATGCGCGCCTCGATCTGCACCTGGCGCACCGGTATATCCAACGTGGAGACTAGGCGGCGAATGTCCGTAAGCCGTTCGGCGGTATCCTGCAGCAGCAATGTGTTGGTTCTTTCATCGATGGAAACGCTGCCGCGTTCTGAGAGCAGAGAGGAGCCTTGGCCCGACTTGATCAGCGCAGCGAGATCGGCGGCTTTCGCGTAGTTGATCTGCAAATACTCCGTCCGCAGCGGCGCGAGCTCCTGCACCTCCTGATGCGCCGAAAGCAGCTCCTTCTCTCGCGCGGCGATTTCAGCGGCCGGCGCGACGAAGATCACGTTGCCCTCTCGCCGCATGTCGAGTCCCTTGGTCCGCATGACGACGTCGAGCGCCTGATCCCACGGCACGTTCTGCAACCGCAGCGTGACATTGCCCGTCACCGTGTCGCTGATCACCATGTTCTGGCCGCTGGTGTCGGCGAGCAACTGCAGAACGGCTCTCGTTTCGATGTCCTGAAAATTCAGCGTGAGGCGTTCGCCTGTATATTCTTTCTTGTCGCGCGTATCGGACGCCGTCTTGACCACGGGCTTGATTTCGACCGTGTAGATGTTGTCGGACTGGTAGGCGAGTTGTTCGTAATCGCCGGTCGCGGCGATCACCAAACGAGCGCCGGCGCCGACGCGCAGCACGTCTACGGTGTTCACGGGCGTTGCAAAGTCCGAGACGTCCAGACGCTGCATCAGCGCTGCGGGCACAGCTGTGTTGGGGAAGTCGACGATGATGCGTTTGCCCTCCTGACGCAGATCGGCCGGAACCTTCGAATCGGTCAGTGCCACGATAATCCGCCCGGCTCCATCGCTGCCGCGGCGGAAATCGACGTTATTCAGGCTGCGCGCTCCGGGCGCGGTGGAGGATGGGCGTGAACTCGCGGCCGCCAGGGCGGTGGACTGGGTCGAAGCGGTCGAAGCCGCTCGTGCACCGCCAGCGTCGAGCGTCACGACAATGGAGTTTCCCTCCACGCGCGTCTGATACGGCACAAGCGTATCGACGTTGAGAACGACCCGGGTGCGTCCGTTCGCTTCGGCCACGTTGACAGTGTCCAGCGAGCCTTGCTTGACGTCGATGCGTCGCGAGGACATGGCGACCGCCGTATCGGGCAGGTCGAGCGCAATGCGCGCGGGGTTGTCGACGGTGAACGTCAGCGGCGTGGGCGCCGGATCGCTTAAGCGAAGCGTGAGTTCGATCTTGTTGCCGGCGACTGCGGCGGCCTGAATGCTTTCCAGACGATTGGCGCTTTGAGCCAAAGCGAGTTGCCCGCCGAGGGCGGCCGCGATAACGAAAACGCCCCGTTCCAGCCAGCGCGCTGCGCGGCCGGATTCACACCCGCTGGCTCGCGATGCGGAGCGCGGTGTGGCGAAGCTTGCGAAGAACATTCTGGTTGTCTCCCTGGAGTTATTCTGTCAGCGCCAGCGCAGCGGGGCGTTCGATGTAGCCGCCGAGACCGTCGGGGACGAGTTCGATGATCGATACTTGCGTATTCGTGACGCCTACGATGCGCCCATCGTTCTGCCCCATGTAGTTGCCGGGCAGCACGCGGTGCACGAGCCCGTCCTTGCCTTGCACCAGTCCGTAGCTGCGGCCGTTGAGCTGCAGCGTGCCCACCATCCTCAGCGTATCGAGCGGAAATTGCTCAAGGAATTCGCGGGGACGATTGACGTCCGGCCGCACCGTGGCCGCTAAATCGCTCCGCGCGGGCGCGCTCGGAATGAAGGGCGAACGCATTTTGCCGGCGTCATATTTGAACGCCTCGTACGGTTTGATCTCCGGCAACGGCTCAATGCGTTCACCCGGGCGGTTCTTGATCTCGGCGACCTGTTGCTTCAGCTCATCCATATCGGTCGAGCATCCGCCCAGACAGAAGATGAGCGCTCCAGCAATCGGCAGCAACTTGCGATGACTCATGGCTTGTTCAGCTCGGTTTAGCCGGTTTTTTTGCCGGCTGGCTTGCCTTTACCGGCGGACTTGGCGTCAGCGTCCGCCAACTCCTCTTCATCGAGATACCGGTAGGTCTTCGCGGTCACATCGAGCTGCAGACCGTCTGGCGACCCGCTTTTGGCGACCGGCGCAATTTCCACGTCGTGCAACGTGACGATGCGCGGCAAGGCGGCAATCCCGCTCACGAACGCGCCGACAGCATGAAAACTGCCGGTGAGACGCATCTTGATGGGCAACTCCGCGTAGAAGTCTTTATTGATCTGCTGACCCGGCTGAAAGAGCTTCTGGTCTAGACCCGCGCCGGAGCCCTGCTGTGAGATGTCCGTCAGCAGATTCGGAACTTCTGTCTTGTTGGGCAGCTTGCGCAGCATCGCGCCGAACGTCTGCTGCATTTCGGCGAGCTGCGCCTTATAGGCGTCCAGGTTCGCCGCTTTCCGGGCCCGCTGTTCCAGCGTACTCAGGAGCGTTTGCTCTTGCGCGCGCGCCGCATCGAGTTCTGGCTTCTTGGGTTTCCACGCGAGGATATAGGCAAGAGCGAGCACCGATACGACGAAGATCAGCGCAACGGCGCCGAGGCGGAAGGGCAGCGGCCAGCGCCCGGGATCGTTCGGATCGAGTTCGCGGATCTGATCAACGATGTTTTTCATCGTCTGTCCCCGCTCGCCGCGACGGTCTGCTCCCCGTTCGCAGGAAGCTGGGGGTTCTGCTGGCTCGCATTGAGCGTGAACTCCGAGCCTGCATCGCCAGAACCTTTCGTTTCGAGAATGTCCAGCGCTGGGTCCGTCAGCCACTCGGAGCCCTCGATGTTGCGCATGTAGGACGCCACTCGAGTGCTCGACTGCGCCATGCCCTTCAACTGAAGCTTGCGGTCGGACTGCTTGAGCGAGGTGAGGTAGACGCCGTCAGGAATCGTGCGAACGAGCTGGTCGAAGACGTGCACGATCTCCGGACGGCTGCGCTCGAGCTGCTCGATGACCTGCATACGGGCGAGCAGGCGCTGCTTCTGAGCGTCCAGCTCCTGAATCTCCTCAATCTGTTTGTCGAGTACGTCTATTTGGCTCTTCAGATACTGGTTGCGTTCGTTTTGGTTGTCGATCGCCGACTGCATCTGCAGCTTCAACAGGAAAGCAAGTCCGGCGGCGATGCCGAGCGCGCTCACTGCGCCAAACCCGAACTCCTGGCGCTTGCGCTTGCGCTCCGCTTCGCGCCAGGGGATGAGATTGATTCTTGGCATGTCAGTCGAAGCTCCGTAACGCGAGTCCGCACGCCGTCAGCAGAGCGGTTGCGTCCTTCTTGACGGCCTGGGCCTTCGCCTTTTGGCTGACCTTCATTTGGCCCAGAGGGTCGCCGCGCTGAGACTCGATCCCGACGCGGCTCTGAATCAGTTCGGCGACGCCTGGGATATTCGCGCTACCCCCGCAAATGAGAATCTGCTCCGGCTGCTCGCGTCCAGCGCCCGAGGCGAGGAAGAACTGCAGTGATCGGCTCACTTGCTGGCACATATCGTCGATGAAAGGACCGAGAACATCCGTTTCATAGTTTTCCGGCAAGCCGCCGTCTTTCTTCGCCCGGCCTGCTTCTTCCATGCTGAGTCCGTACGTGCGCATGATTTCTTCCGTCAGCTGCTGGCCGCCGAAGGCGAAATCGCGCGTATAGATGACCTTCAAATCGCGCAAAACGCTGAAGGTGGTGCTGCTCGCGCCAAAGTCCACGACGGCGATTACGCGATCCAGTCCGCCGTCAGGCATTTGATGCGTCAACAGACGACATGCGTTCTCGAGCGCGAATGCCTCCACATCCACAATCCGCGCGGTCAGTCCCGCCGCCGCGCAGGCTGCGATGCGCTGCTCGACGTTCTCGGATCGGGTGGCGACCAGCAGGACGTCGACCATCTCTGGATCCTTCTCAGACGGCCCGATGACCTCGAAGTCAAAGCTGACTTCCTCCATGGGAAAGGGAATGTACTGATCGGCCTGCATTTCGACCTGACCCTCGAGCTCGTTCTCGCTCAGGGTCTTCGGCATTTGAATGACCTTGGTGATCGCCGCGTCCCCGCTGATGGCGACTGCGGCCTCCCGCGCGCGAGCGCCGGCGCGTTTGACAGCGCGCTTGATCGCCTCTCCAACCGCGTTGGCGTCGACGATGGCCTTTTCGTTGATGGAATTAGGCGGGGTGGCCTCTGCGGCGTACGACTCCACACGGTACTGACCGCCGCTCATGCTGAGCTCGATGAGTTTTACCGAGGAGGGCGTGATGTCCAGACCAAGCAAAGGTCGAGATTTTGCGGTTAAGAGCACGCTTATTCCCTTTACTGATCAGACGCTTACGCCTGGATCGTAGATCTACTGGCAGGCATGGACGGCAACTATATACAGCTGCACGTTAAGTTGAATGTGAGCAGCCTCACGAAATACCATGCCCGAGGATCCCGGAAGAAAACCCCTATTTTTCCAGCAATAAATCGCGTCAACGAGGGCCGCGAACGGCTGTTCGCAGCATCGATCAGACGCTTGGAGCGGGATGGCGCGGCCGTTGTCGAAACAGCTGGGGTCCCACGCGCCGCAATGCTCGTATCATTCCCGGGCGACCCTGCTGCCTTAG
>DATAFY010000056.1:0-1526 GCA_036257205.1 Steroidobacter sp.
GCGCCGAATGCGGCCACGAGGGTCTTGCCGCAACCCACATCGCCTTGCACCAGACGCATCATGGGGTGAGGGCGCGCCAGATCCTGTTCGATCTCGCGCCACACCCGCGTTTGCGCGCTCGTCGGTTCGAACGGCAAAGCCTGCAACAAGCGCGGCACGAGTTGTGCGGGCGCCCCCTCGAACATCCAGCCCGGATCGCGCTGAATCTCCTGTCGCAGCAGGCGCAGACTCAGGTGGTGCGCGAGCAACTCCTCAAACGCAAGACGCCGCTGGGCCGGATGCTTGCCGGTTGCAAGCAATGCGAGATCAGCATCCGGCGGCGGGCGATGAAGGTACTCGAGCGCCATTCGCAGGGGCGGCAGATCGAGCGACCGCAGGATCTCTGCGGGCAGCCATTCGTGAATAGCCCCGAGCGAAGCTTCCCGCAGCGCAGCCGAGGTGAGCTGCCGTATGCGACCCTGCTGCACGCCCTCAGTGAGCGGGTAGACGGGGGTCAGCGCCTCCTGCGCGCCTTGAGGGGCGTCGCTTGCGATTCGCCGGTATTCCGGATGGACCATTTCCGGCCCCGCTGGGCCTCGACGGACCTCGCCGAAGCAGCGCAGGCGCACTCCGCGAGCGAGCGCTTCGCGTTGAGAGTTGGAGAAATGAAAGAAGCGCAGCGTGAGGGATCCTGAGCCGTCCGCGACGCGGCACAGCAGCTGGCGTCGTCCGCGAAAGGCCACTTCGCACAGCAGCACCTCGCCGTCGATCACGGCGCGCTCGCCCAACCGCACCGAGCCGATCGGGACGACGCGCGTACGATCTTCGTAGCGCAGCGGCGGCAGAAACAGCAGATCCTGAATGGTCGTGACGCCCAGCTTCGCGAGCTTTTCGGCCAATGCTTGGCCGACGCCCCGCAATTCTGTGACGGGGCGCGACTCGAGCGCGGACGGGCCGGGGTGCGCGGTTTTCGCGGGTCGAATCAACATGCAGCGCCTTCCTGGCGAGTGTAACGGGATCGACAGGTCAAGCGCGTCCGCACGAAGACGCGTCAGTTCCAGATCCTACAGCGATGCAGCAGACAGACTGCGTGAATTCGCAGCGTCCGAACGCGGGCGCCCGTCACAACCCACGCGGGGGGCGGCGATGGCCCGGTCCTCAGGCCTTCGTCGCCCTTGCGCTGTTAATCGAGCTCGACGACGCAATCCATTTCGACGGCGACGCCGCGGGGCAAGGCGGCGGCCTGAATAGCGGCGCGGGCCGGATACGGCTCCACGAAGTACTCGGCCATGATTGTGTTCAGCAGCGCGAAATGGCTCAGATCCGTCAGGTACACGTTGAGCTTTGCGATGTGCGCGAAGTCGCCCCCTGCCGCGTTGATGATGGCCTTCAGATTGTCGAAAACTCGGCGAATTTGCGCTTCCATCGGACCCTTCACGAGTTCTCCAGTCGCGGGATCGAGCGGAATCTGACCGGAAACGTAGACGGTCGCGCCGCACCTGACGGCCTGTGAGTAGGTTCCGACGGCTTTGGGTGCGTTGGGCGTA
>DATAFY010000058.1:0-3017 GCA_036257205.1 Steroidobacter sp.
GAGTTCTTTTCGACCGAGATTTCCGCCATCGTCTGGAGAGTGCGGAGCTGAAGTGCCACGGGATGCTGCGTGATGATGTCGGCCGCCCCAGCGTTGCCGCCCGTAGGTTGATCCAGTTTCGATGTCAGCAAAATGGCAAAATCGAAGCCTTCATCTCACTAAAACGCCGCTCTTGTCCCGCTTTGGGGTCAGTGCCCCCTGCCGGGCGTCGTTCGGCCTCTACAACACGCGCGAGGAGCTGGATGGCCTTGCGCAAGCCTTGATTAAGGCGCAGGGGTTCTTCGCATGACGGACGAAACCAAGGTCGAACCGACACCGATGGCCGGTGACACGCAAGCCGGGGCCCCGCTTGCGCCCAGCGCGGACGCCGGGAAGCCTGCGGGGCTGCCGGAGACCGAACTCGCGCGGTTGACCGACGAGGTCATCGGCGCGCTCAAGACCGTCTACGATCCCGAAATCCCCGCCGACATCTACGAGATCGGCCTGGTCTACAAGATCGATATCGCCGACGACCGCGCGGTGACCGTCGACATGACGCTCACCACGCCCAACTGTCCCTCCGCTCAGGAGCTGCCGGTCATGGTGGAGAACGCGGTCGCCAGCGTGGCGGGCGTCGGCGAGGTCAAGGTCAACATCGTGTGGGATCCGCCTTGGGATCCGAGCCGGATGTCGGATGAAGCCCGCGCCGTGCTCAACATGTGGTGAGGCGTGAAGCTCACGGACGCTTCCAAGCGGCGCAAGGGTGCTTCGCTCGAGACGCTGCGCGACCAGTTCTACGACCGGATCCAGCGTGCGTTCTCTCGGGGCTAAAACGTCGGGAGCTGTGTTCTCGGATTTCTCGGCTCAGGCGTCGATAATGAAGACGATCCGCACAAGAGCTTTCTATGCCGCCTCGAGTAGCTCCGCTAGTTTTTTGCGCGCATAGAACATGCGCGTCTTGACCGTGGCCGCGGCGACTCCGACAATCTCGGCAACCTCCCTGACCGATTTGCCGTGATAGTAAACAAGGTCGATGATCTCGCCGTGCTCAGGCGAGAGCCTGGCCAAGGATTGGCGCACCAGTTCTGCCTGGTTCTTTTTCTGCAGCACGAGCTCGGGATTGTCTGCTGGATCTGCTATGATTACTGCGACCTCCTCGCCGAATTCCGCATCGATCCTGCGGCGCCGCGCCGAGAGCCCCTTGTAGCGCGCGATCGCCAATAGCCAGGTAGAAACCGACGAGCGCGCCTCGAACTTCGCGGCTTGGCGCCAGACGTCGAGAAACACGTCGCTCAAGAGGTTTTCGGCCAAGGCCTCGTCGCGTACGAGGCGCAGCAGCCAGCGGTACAGCGCAACTCGATGGCGCGCAAAAAGGATTTGCATGGCGAGTTGATCGCCGCCTGCGATCTGCCTGATCAGCACTTCGTCCGAGGAAATTTCCTGTGCTACGGCATGTTCAGGCAGCGCGGCGGCCGATTCCGTCCGGATAAAGGCGACAATCATGGCTATCCCCTGTAATCACGTCCCGGCGAACCAGGTATAGTGATGGCGATTTCCCTCCCCCGTAGGAAAAAGTGCTGCTGGTGATCAGGCTAAGCCCGATGGCCAAGTCGCGTCTGTATAAAATTGCTCACTGCAATCAGTCCGTGTTGCGGCGCGTCGGTCAGCGGCGTGATTTTTCGCGTCTCGGGACGCCCGCCTCTCATCGTGTTGAACCCGTCGCATATCGCTGCACAGCAGGAGCTTAATTTCGCGTCACTATCCGAGTGAGCAATTTTGTACAGACTGCTGTTCTCAATGGGCACACCATTCCCCCTCGCGTTTCTTACGAGTCCTTTGACGGAGGGCCCAATCGAGTGCATTGAACCGCGCCTTCTGCTCGTCATTGAGGGACTGGTAAAGCTTCTCCATCGCGGGCCGAACGATTCGCACGGCCTGCTGCATGGCGGAATGAATCACAATGCAGGGCTGTGGAAAGAAGCGAGCGAGAGCATGTACTTGTGGGCTGCTGCAGGCGTGAGCATTGCTGTTATCTTCGCCGTTATTGCTCTGTAGATCCCAAGAGGCGAAATTGGATAACACCTTGCTCCTAATCATCATCATGGTCCTGGTTCTGCTCGTTCTCGGCGGCGGCTGGTACGGTTGGAGCCGGGGACGCTGGTTCTAGTCCTTCCGGAACCCCTTGAACCGATCGGGTGTCAGCGCGGTGTACCTCACGGCGCGTTCTTGGTGATGCGCAGTGCCATCGGTCCACTGTCGTCATCGCGTCGCCAGACCGGGAGCGAGCCGTCGGCGCGGACCTCCTCCAGCAGGCCGGCGCGGATGAGTTTATCGACAACCGTTCTGGCCGCTTCGCCCTTGATATTCGTTGGCAGTTCAACTCCGCGATCATCGCGCCGCGAAGCCGCGGACAGAATGACGAGCTGCGTATCGGAACGGTCACACTACCGCTCTGTTCGCGTGTGAATGCCAGTCCTTCTGAATAATATTATTGCTGGTTTGACGCAGATCGGAGCATGGAATATCCCAGCTGCGTTTGCGCGTTGCGAGGGCGGCAGGCCGCGACTCGCAACGGCTTCCCGGTCGACCCGGAAAAACGCGACCGGTGGCTGTTGCTGCGCAGTCCATGGACGCGGCATCAGCTCCTCGTGACCTACGAATCGCCGAAGTTCGTGGTCGCGACCGCGTCGACGGCTCTGGCGACTGAGGCGGCGCGAGAATTCATCACCTGGGACGGCGCAACCCCGCCCGGCACCGCACGGGCTTTCTGCGCTGATGCCGGCGCTCCCCTGCATGCCCTGATCAAACGCTTCTATCAGCTTGCGCTCGCGTTGCCGCCGGAACCCCTGCTTGAGTTCGAGGAGAAGGTCGCCGAATTGCCGCGACAGACCGAGGCCGAGCGCCTCGTTGTCCAGCGCATCGGTCAGGATGTCTTCCGCAAGAGCCTGATGGAATATTGGCGCGCGACGTGCCCGATCACCGGGATCACGCAGCCGGAACTGTTGCGTGCGAGCCACATCAAGCCGTGGGCCGATTGC
>DATAFY010000102.1:0-6766 GCA_036257205.1 Steroidobacter sp.
AAGGCCGCGCCCGCCGGCTACTTCACGTCTTTCCAGTACTCCTTCTTCAGAAACCAGGCGAACAGGAAAAATACGAACAGGAACCCGAGCACGCGCATCCCAAGATTACGCCGCTCGAGCTGCATCGGCTCGCCAATGTAGTCCAGGAAGTTCACGGTGTCTCGTACAAATTGGTCGTATTCGGCGGGCGTGAGGCCGCCCGGCCTCGCAATCTTGAAGCCCGTGAATTTCTTGTGAACCGCGTTGTGCGCGGCATCGCTCTGGCCGTCGTACACAGCGGCCTGATAACCCTGTAGCTGCCACAGCACGTGCGGCATGGCCGTGCCCGGCAGCACCAGATTGTTCACGCCCGTCGGCCTGCTGGGGTCCAGATAGAAAGACTTGAGGAAGGAATAGAGGTAGTCCGTTCCTCGGCTGCGCGCAATCAGCGTCAGATCAGGAGGCGCTACGCCGAACCAGCGTGCGGCGTCCTCAGGCGGCAGCGCCGAACGCATCGTGTCGTGGACGCGCTCGCCCGTGAACATCAGATTTTCGATGACCTGGGCTTCCGATAATTCCAGGTCCTGGGCGAGCCGGCTGTAACGCACGTAACGCGCAGAGTGACAACCCAGACAGTAGTTCACGAAGTTGCGAGCGCCTCGCTGGAGGGAGGCGGTGTTCGACACGTCGTTGTTCGCGGGCTGAATAGCCTCGCCGCCGCCCTCTGAGGCGAGGGCGCAGGAGCCGCCCGCGACGGAAATGATTGCTGTGAGGGCAGCGAGAATTTTCTTAATGGGCATGATAGGTCACCCGCTCAGGCACTGGCTTGGTCTGATCGATCTTTGTGTACCAGGGCATGAGGATGAAGAACGCGAAATAGACGATCCCGAATACTCGGGCGGCGTTGGTGTAGACCGTCGTCGCCGGCTGCATCCCAAGATATCCCAGCGCCAGGAAACTGACGGCGAACGCAAACAGAAACGCTTTGAAGATCCAGCCTCTGTAGCGGATCGACTTCACCTTCGAACGGTCGAGCCATGGCACCAAGAAAAATGCGAACACCGCGGCGCCCATGAGCACGACCCCGAACAGTTTGTTCGGCACTGCGCGCAAGATCGCGTAGAACGGCGTGAAGTACCAGACTGGCGCGATGTGTGGAGGCGTCTGCAGCGAATTGGCGGGCTCGAAATTCGCGTGCTCCAGGAAGTAGCCGCCCATCTCCGGCGCGAAAAAAATCACCACAGAGAAGAACGCCAGGAACACGATCAACCCAACGAGATCCTTCAGGGTGTAATACGGATGGAACGGGATGCCGTCCACCGGGTGGCCGTCCGGGCCCTTTACTTTCTTGATCTCCACGCCGTCTGGATTGTTCGACCCGACTTCGTGCAAGGCGAAAATGTGGGCGATCACCAGGAACACGAGGGCAAGGGGCAGCGCGATCACGTGCAATGCGAAGAAGCGGTTCAACGTGATGTCCGAGATGTAGTAGTCGCCGCGGATCCACTCCACGAGCGCCTCGCCTATGCCGGGAATTGCGCCGAAGAGCGATACGATCACCTGAGCGCCCCAATAAGACATGTTGCCCCACGGGAGCAGGTAGCCGAAGAAGGCTTCGGCCATCAGGCAGACATAGATCAGCATTCCGAAGATCCAGATCAGCTCTCTGGGATTCTTGTACGACCCGTACATGAGCCCACGGAACATGTGCAGGTACACGACGATGAAGAAGGCCGATGCTCCGGTTGAATGCATATACCGGATCAGCCACCCCCACTCGACGTCGCGCATGATGTATTCGACCGAGGCGAACGCGTCGGCCGCGGAGGGCTTGTAGTTCATCGTCAGGAAGATGCCGGTGACGATCTGAACCACGAGCACGAACATCGCGAGCGAGCCGAAGTAGTACCAGACGTTGAAGTTCTTCGGTGCGTAGTACTCGGTCGCGTGCTCCTTCATGAAGCGAGTCATCGGGAACCGAGCGTCGATCCAGTCAACCAGCGCGGCCGTTCGCGACCCGCTGCGAGTCGTCGAAGTGCTAGGGATCGTGGCGCTCATCAGGCGACCTCCGCGTCTACGCCGATCTGGACGATGTTCTCAGTGAGGAATCGGTAAGGCGGCACTTTCAGGTTCGTCGGCGCGGGCACGTCTTTAAATACACGGCCCGCCATGTCGAATTTCGACCCGTGGCAAGGACAATAAAAGCCGCCTGGCCAATCCGCTCCGAGCTCCGCATCTGCGGGCGTGAATCGGTTGAGCGGAGCACAACCGAGGTGAGTGCAGACGCCTACCAGCACCAGATATTCGGGCTTGAGCGCGCGCACGTCGTTTTTGGCGTACTTGGGTTGTTCGGATTGTTCCGACTTCGGGTCCCGAAGCTGGGCGGCGATCTCGGGCGAATCCAGCGTCTGCAGCATCTCCGGCGTGCGCCGGACGATGTAGATCGCTTGTCCGCGCCAATTGACCTTTAATATCGCACCAGGCTCCAGCTTGGAAATATCCTGCTCAACTGGCGCGCCAAGCGCCTGAGCTCGCGCACTCGGTTTCCAGGAAGCCAGGAACGGAACAGCGGTTAGTCCTGCGCCGGCGAGACCTGTCACTGTGGTCGCCACGAGCAGGAAATGACGCCTGCCCTCATCAATTTTCTCTTCTGTGCTCATCCACACTCTCCGCTCTCAGTCGCAGCCGAAAGCCGTTGCGAACCAACCCGTTTACCCTCATGTGTGCGCCGCTTGCGCACACACCGCCGCGAACGGATAGACCCAGGCGGTGAGCATGGGCCAGACGCGCAGTTCCAAACATGCAAGGAATTCCGCATTATACACACATAGCTCGCCGCGCTTTGAAGCGCCGGTCGCGCGCTCGCATCATGATCGCGGCGCTCCATGGCCCCGCTCAACATCATGGCCATGCTCCGAAACACATTCATCTTCCTGTCTAAGTGGACATTGGTCGGACTTGCGGGCGCGAGCGTCCTCTTGATGTTCAGGCCGGAGTTCTTAGGCGGCGCATCAGCAACCACCTCGTCCATCGCCGCGTTGCGACCGCGAGCGCATTCGACGGACGCCCAGCGCTCATTTGCAGACGCTGTCGCCCGCGCAGGGCCGGCAGTTGTGAACATCTACACGGCCCGGCTCGTAGCAACGAACCGGCGCTCGGCAAGTGAACCCGACGGGCGCGGCGTGCCGCGCATGCGCCAGAGAGTCGAAGGAAGTCTGGGTTCGGGTGTGATCGTAGATGCGCAAGGTCATGTGATCACGAACCATCACGTGATTCAGGGAGCCGATGAGATCAGGGTCCAGCTGGCCGACAGACGTATCGCCAGGCCAATTATCGTGGGCGCGGACCCTGATACGGATCTGGCTGTGCTGCGCGTCCCGCTCGACGGTCTGCCGGTCATGCCGCTCGGCCGCTCCAATGACTTGCGAGTGGGAGACGTCGTGCTTGCGATCGGCAACCCCTATGGACTCAGTCAGACCGTGACTCAAGGCATTGTGAGCGCCACCGGACGCGGCCGCCTGGGCGTGACGGACTTCGAGGATTTCATCCAAACGGACGCCGCGATCAACTTCGGCAATTCTGGGGGCGCACTAATCAACACGTATGGCGAGCTGATTGGCATCAACACGGCCGTGCTCGCCCAAACGCTCGGTACGGACGGCATCAGCTTTGCAATCCCGGTGAACATGGTTCGAGGAGTGATGGATCAGATCCTCGAACATGGGCGCGTGCGCCGCGGCTGGCTGGGCGTTTCTTCTGAGGACTTGCCGAGGGCGACCGCAGCTGCGCTCGGGATCGATCCGCCCGCCGCTCTGCGGATCAGCGAAGTGGATCCGCACGGGCCGGCGGCGCATGCCGGGCTGCGGCCGGACGATCTGGTCACTCACTTCAACGGGCGGCCTGTCGTGAACGCGCAGGAAGCGCTCAATCGCGTAGCAGCCATGGCGCCGGGTACGGTCCTCGCCATCCGCGCAGAACGCAACGGACGGCGCCTCGACCTCAGGGCGATGCTGGAGGAGCGGCCGCCTCGGGGCGAGCGGCGGCGTTAGCCGCGCTAACCCGCCGTGCGCTTGATGTGGGCTCCGAGCTGCTGGAGCTTCTCCTCAATGCACTCGTAGCCGCGATCGACGTGGTAGATGCGATGGATCTCGGTCGCGCCTTCAGCCACAAGGGCCGCGAGCACCAGACTGGCTGAAGCGCGCAGGTCTGTGGCCATCACAGGCGCGGCTGTGAGTTTTTGAACGCCGCGAATCACTGCGGTGTTTCCCTCGATGCGAATGTCGGCGCCCATCCGGCGCATCTCGAGCATGTGCATGAAGCGATTTTCAAAAATCGTCTCGGTGACGGCGCTCGCGCCTTCGGCCACGGTGTTGAGCGCGGCAAATTGCGCCTGCATGTCCGTCGGAAAGGCGGGATAAGGAGCAGTACGAATATCGACCGCCTTCGGCCGACGGCCGCGCATGTCGAGTTCGATCCAGTTGTCACCTACCGTGACGCGAGCACCCGCCTCCCGAAGCTTCGCCAGGACTGCATCCAGATGATCTGGCCGCGTTCCTTTGACGCGCACGCGCCCGCCCGTAATGGCGCCTGCGAGCAGGTAAGTCCCCGTTTCAATGCGATCCGGCAGCACTTCGTAGCTTGCGCCATTGAGCTTGCTCACGCCCTGGATGACGATCCGGTCTGTCCCGGCGCCGCTGATCTTCGCGCCCATGGCATTTAGAAAATCGGCCAGGTCGACCACTTCGGGCTCGCGTGCGGCGTTCTCAATGATGGTTTCTCCTTCCGCGAGCGAAGCGGCCATCAGCAGGTTCTCGGTGCCGGTCACCGTAACCGTCTCCAGCACGAGGCGCGCCCCGACCAGCCGCTCGGCGCGTGCACGGATATAGCCGTTCTCGATCTGGATGTCGGCGCCCATCGCCTGCAGACCGGCGACATGAATGTTTACGGGCCGCGCGCCGATCGCGCAACCGCCCGGCAAGGAGACGTCCGCCCGACCGAAGCGCGCGAGCAGCGGCCCGAGCACCACGATTGACGCCCGCATCGTGCGCACCAGTTCGTACGGCGCTACGCATTCTCGGATCGTTGAAGCATCCACTTCCACGCGCATCCTGTCGTCGATCGTGACGCTGACGCCCATCCGACCGAGCAACTCGATCATCGTAGTAACGTCCTGCAGATGCGGGACATTGCCCACGCTCACCGGTCCATCCGACAGCAGGGTCGCCGCCAGAATCGGCAATGCGGCGTTCTTCGCGCCGGAGATGCGAACCTCGCCCTCCAGCGCAGCGCCGCCGCGAATGATCAGCTTATCCACGTGAAAGCCCCGCGAGCCGCTGCGGCTCAGTTCCTGCGCTGCGGATCCGCCGCGGCTTCATCAGGGGCATACGCCTGGATGCTGAGCGCGTGGATCTCCCTACCCATGCGCGGGCCCAAAGCGCCGTAAACGAGCTGATGTCGCTGGATGATGCGCTTGCCGCTGAACTGGGGCGCGATGATGACCGCCTCGAAATGAGTCTCATCGTCCGACCCGACCTGGACCTGGGCGCCGGGCAGGCCGGCTTCGATTAGCGCTTGAACTTCGAGAGCGGTCATGGGAAAGCGAACGGGTTGAGCTGGGCGTGAGATCTTAGCCGATTTGAACGGCTGCGGCCGCGGCGCAACGGCGACGCGTTATCATCCGGTTATGACCGCACAGCCAACTGAGTTGAACCCTGAAAGCTTGCTCGCACGCGGCCGACGCGTGCTCGAGACCGAGATTGCAGCCGTCAGCGCCCTGCAGAACCGCTTGGACGGCGGGTTCGTCGATGCCTGCCGACTCCTGCATCAGTGCAATGGCCGCGTGGTGGTGACCGGGATGGGCAAATCCGGACACATCGGAGCGAAGATCGCCGCCACGCTCGCGAGCACGGGCACGCCGTCCTTCTTCCTGCATCCCGCCGAGGCCAGCCACGGGGACATCGGAATGATCACCGCCGCTGACGTCGTGATCGCTATTTCCAACTCCGGGGAGACCGCGGAACTGGTGACCATCCTGCCCGTGCTCAAGCGCCTGAGCGTGCCGCTGATCGCAATGACCGGTCGGCCGCGATCGACTCTGGCGAAGGCCGCAACGACGGTGCTGGACGTCAGCGTTCCCGCGGAGGCTTGCCCGCACAATCTCGCGCCGACGGCGAGCACCACTGCCACCCTCGTGATGGGCGATGCGCTCGCGGTTGCAGTTCTTGAGGCGCGCGGCTTTACCGAAGAGGATTTCGCCCGCTCGCATCCAGGCGGAGCCCTGGGTCGTCGTCTGCTGCTGCACGTCGAGGACGTGATGCGCACCGGCGAGCAACTGCCGATGGTCTCGCCCCAAACGACGCTGCGGGACGGATTGCTCGAGATGAGCCGCAAGGGCCTCGGCATGACCGCCGTCGTGGACGGACAAAGGCGTGTACTGGGCGTCTTTACCGATGGCGACCTGCGCCGCACCCTGGATCGGCCCGTCGATATACGCACGTTGCGCATGGACGCAGTGATGACCGCGAACCCGAAGACCATCGCACCGCGCGTACTCGCCGCCGAGGCGGTGCACATGATGGAGACTGCGCGCATTACGCAACTTCTCGTCGTGGACGAGTCCAACGTACTGATTGGCGCGCTGAACGTGCACGATCTTTTCCGCGCGGGCGTGATGTAAGACATGGACACCCTGGTGGAACGCGCCGGCGACGTACGATTGCTGGTGCTTGACGTAGACGGCGTGCTGACGGACGGGCGCCTGTATTTCTCAAGCCGCGGCGAAGAACTC
>DATAFY010000214.1:0-1716 GCA_036257205.1 Steroidobacter sp.
GCTGCGGTGCGGTCCGGTCGGAGCTGCCGAGGCGTGGCCGCGACATTCGGGCTGGGCGCGTCCACGGTCGTGAGGTGGTGGCAGCGCTACCGCGAGACAGGCAACGTCGCAGCCTAGCCCAGGGCTGGCCGACGTCAGGGACTGAGTGCTCGAGCGGGTCGCGGCCGAACCACAGGTGACCAAGCGTGCTCTTGCTGCCGCCCTCGCCGGGCGCGGTAGAGAGGTCAGCCACGTCACGGTTTGGAACCTGCTTCGGCGCGAGCGCCTGACGCAACAAAAAAACCGTGCACGCCAGCGAGCAGGACCGTCCTGATGTGGGGCGCCGCCGGCAGCGTTGGCGAACGTATCAAGCTCGGATCGATCCGCGGCGGCTGGTGTGGCGGCTAGAAAACTCCCACATCCGCACAGTGGACCTTTTCTGGACTTCGCCCTTCCCGGCTCGCTCATACCTCCCAACCTTGCACCCGGCCCGGCAGGCGCTGTCATCGCAAGCATACAACTCCTTGATTTGAGCGTTACGGCTGACGCCAGCGCTCGGCACCTAACACGTTAGCCAACTCGTCGTCTCGTAGCGCTCGAACATGGCTGCCTGCAGCCGAAAATCATAAACCCGTGCGTTGATCTTTATCAATTCTTTTCTCCTGGGTTGGCGGACACTAAGCACAGTGAATTCGCCAGCGTCCTGGGAGGGTCCTATGAGCATGCTTGACAACGGGCGCACTCATTCTGCCGCCCCCCATTTTCCGCGCGGCGTGGAGCTGCTGCGCGACCCGCTGCTCAACAAGGGCACCGCTTTTACCGAGCAGGAACGCGACGCTCTCGGCCTGCGTGGCCTGTTGCCGGCACACGTGCTTTCGATGGAAGAGCAGGCAGAGCGAATGCTGAGCAACCTGCGCCGCCAGCCAACCGATCTGGACAAGTACGTGGCGCTCAACGCATTGCACGACCGGAACGAGGCCCTGTTTTTCCGCTTGGTATGCGACAACATCGAAGAGATTCAGCCAATCATTTATACCCCGACGGTGGGACTCGCTTGCCAAAGGTTCGGGCACATCTTCCAGCGACCGCGCGGGATCTTCATTGGCGCCAATGATCGGGGGCGCATCGCCAAGTTGCTCAGCAATTGGCCGCACCCGGCGAAACTCATCGTGGTGACCGATGGCGAGCGCATATTGGGACTAGGCGATTTAGGGGCCAACGGTATGGGCATCCCCGTTGGCAAGCTGTCGCTCTACACGGCCTGTGCCGGCGTGCACCCGAAACTCTGCCTGCCGGTGATGCTCGATGTCGGAACGAGCAATGAGGAATTGTTGAAAGATCGGTACTACGTCGGCTTGCGCCAGCACCGGCTGCACGGCCCAGAGTACGACGAACTCGTCGAGGAATTCATGAGCGCTGCATGTGATGTCTTTCCGGGCGTGGTGATCCAGTTCGAAGACTTCGCCAACCACGCCGCCTTTCGCCTCTTGCGCAAGTATCGCGATCGCGCCTGCACCTTTAATGACGACATTCAGGGAACGGCGGCCGTGGCTCTCGCGGGCATCTTCTCGGCATTGCGTGTGACCGGAGGCAAGCTCATCGACCAAAAGCTCCTCTTCCTTGGCGCCGGCGAGGCCGCGACGGGCATCGCGGATCTCGCAGTGTCGGCCATGGTCGCCCAGGGCTCCCCCGAGCCCGAAGCGCGCCGCCGCAATTGGCTTGTGGATTCGCGCGGCC
>DATAFY010000129.1:0-1988 GCA_036257205.1 Steroidobacter sp.
GGAACGGGACGGCAAGGCGCGGCCAGAACAGAATGAGGGCAGTGGCATAGTAGGCCGCCGCGACGCCTTCCACGCTCCACTGCAGGCCCACGACAGTGCCACAGACCTCCGCCACGCCGAAGACCACGCCAAACTTGAACAGAAGGTCCGTGCGCCCGGTGCAAGCGTAGAGCAAACCGGCCGTCGTTACGACAGACTCCACCATAGAGACTGGAGCGAGCCAGAAGAGGAGGTCGGCAACTTTGAGCCAGCGTTCTCCCATGACCGCGAGAACAAAGGGTTCGCGCAGGACGAAAAGTCCGAGCGTCACAGGCGCGGTGATGAGAAACACCGCCGCGGCGGCTCGGACGTATACCTGCCTTAGCCTCTGCTTGTCATCCTGCATGCGGCTCAGGGCGGGAAAGAGCGCGCGCGCCACGACCCACGAAATGTGCTGCAGCGGCAATAACAATATTTTGTAGGCCAGGTTGTAGTAGCCGAGGTCCGTCGCACCGAAAAAGCGCCCGATGAGCACCGTGTCCATGTTGCGCGCGATGAACGTGAAAATCTCGAAGCCAACCAGGTTGCCGCTGAACCCTGCGATCTCGCGGATCAGCGCGAGGGAGCATCGCCAGGCCGGTCGCCATGTCGATGCGGCCCAGACGCCGGCCGTAATAACGGTCCAGGTCACGATGGCTTGGGCTACCAGGCTGTACACGCCCCAACCGGCGAGAGCCGCCAACACGGCGGTCGCTAGGCCTGCCAATGCCGCGCAGCACTCGATCAATGCCACCGACCGGAAACGTGAGGCGCGCTCGAGCAGAGCCTGCTGTACCAATCCAAGGGGGACGATCGGGAAGGCGAGGGCGAGCACCCGCAGCACCCCGGTCAACTGCGCCTCGTGCATCGCTATGGCGATGAGGGGCGCGGCCAGCGCGATCAGGATGGCGATGGCGAGTCCGAAGCCCACGTTCAGCCAGAAGATCGAATCGAGCAAGACGCTTGGCAACTCGCGACGCTGAATCACCGCAGCCCGAGTCCCGAAGTCGTAGAAAAGCAAGGCGAGCGTGGTAACGACTGACGCCATGGCGATAACGCCGAACTCCGACGGGCTCAACAACCTTGCGAGGATCACCATGCCGAGCAGTTGCGCTGCCAGGCGGCTCGCCTGCGAGACGGCGACCCACTTCGTGGCGGACGCAGCGGCTCCCGCCAGCGAGCCCGCCCCGGCAGACGGAGCGCCAGGCGGGGCGTTCGAGTGATCTGCGCCGTTATTAGTCGTGCGATGTCTCCTGCAATTCCGGGATCCGCGGAGCCCGGTCATTCCGATTGGCCGGTAATACCGCCGTCAAGTCGGGTATGGGGCGAGCCGTGAGCAACGAAAGAGTAACCGGCTGCGCGCCGCGGAACCGGCAAGGTATTGCGCCTGATCGACTGCGATAGAACTTGCTGCCCCGCGGGAAATGCTGGCATAGGCATGCACCCCGGCGCATCCTCTAACTTGATGATGATCACTCGTGGTAATTTCGGCCGCGCTACCTTGAGGCTTTGGCAGCCAGTGCGGACCGTCTGGTATTTGGATCCGGCCCTCTAAGGGTTCCCAGGCGTCACGCGACAGCGATGCTGCACGAGAACCTGGCAAGCGTTATCTACCCCGACTTACCTGCTGTAGCCCGTCGACGTCGCCCCAGCGAGGTTGTCACCATGTCGGGCGGCTGCTCCACTAGCAAACCCGCACGTGCCAGCGCTGTCGCCACAGAGTGCAGCAACTCGAAGTCCAGGTCCCAGCGCTCGGCGATGTCGAGCAATGAATGCGTGCCATCGGCAAGGTTCAATACCGATAGCATTGCCATCTGCCTGCGGGAATCGCGGTTGTCGCCGCCGATGGTTTTATAAAGGCCGCGTTTGCCGAGTTGCGGCTCGCACATCGGGTTCGTCGTCAAGTACGTGATATTGCATTCCAGCAAGTCGACGACGCTCCGGTACATGTTAAACGATTCTTCGAGGTA
>DATAFY010000160.1:0-4898 GCA_036257205.1 Steroidobacter sp.
GCTCGCCAACGGCAAAGTCTGGTCGCCGCAGAACATCTCGCAAGAATTCTACGGCCAGGTGCCGCTGGTGCGCGCCCTGGCGCAGTCCATGAATCTCGCCACAGTTCACCTCGGATTGCAGGTCGGCTTGCCCAAGGTGACGCGCGAGTTCGTCGCGCTCGGATTGTCCGCGGAGCCGCCGCAGTTGCCTTCGGTGCTGCTCGGCGCCCTCGACGTGGCGCCGCTGGACGTGGCGCAACTCTACAACGCCTTCGCAAACGGCGGTTTCAACACGCCGCTGCGGGCGGTCCGCGCGATCCTGGACGCGGACGGCAAGCCCTTGAAGTCCTTCGCCTTGGAGGTGACTCCCGCGGCCTCGCCGAGCGCCGTTTATCAGGTGAACCAAATGCTCGTCCAGGTGATGGACCATGGCACGGGACGCGCAGTGCGAGCGCATCTATCGCCGAGCGTCGTCGTGGCTGGCAAGTCGGGCACTTCCTCCGATTACAGGGACAGCTGGTTCGCAGGATTCTCCGGGAGCCATCTCGCGGTCGTGTGGATCGGCTACGACGATAACGCGCCAACGGGCCTCACCGGGTCTTCCGGATCGCTCGCCGTGTGGGGGCGCCTGATGGCTTCGATCGGAACAAGCTCATGGAGTGCGCCGTTGCCGGAGGACCTCAGAGACGTCATGGTCGAATACCCCACCGGTCTGCAGGCGACGGCGACGTGTGGACAGGACGTCATCACGATGGCTGTGCCGAAGGACGCCCAAATTCCGTATGCCCCCGGCTGCGCCGTCGGCGTGGTGGACGGTCTGGGGGAGCGAGCGCGCGATTGGTGGCGCAACCTCACGCACTGACGACGCCCCCGTGCGCTGGCACACTGACGACTGGGCGCCTTTGGCGCGCCCGGCCGCCGCACCGCCGAGAGCCGGCGCCTGAGTTCTACCGATCTGGATTGACTATGCGAATGCGCCAGCTGATCCCAACCCCGCCGCACCGCCTCATTCTGAGCGGGATGGTCGCGCTCGTGCTCGCTGCATGTGCGACGACGCCCCCTCCTTATCGCACACCCGCGCCGCCGCCACCGCCCCCCGCGCCGCCAAGCGCGCCGGTGGAAACGCAACCCGGCGCTCCGCCGACGACCGTGGAGGAGCCGCAGCCGCTTCCGGAGCCGGCACCGCGCGAACCCGTGCTGAGCCCCGCTTCACGCGCCCTTGTCGGCCAGGCGCAGGCGCAACTCTCATCCAAGAATTTCGGCGTTGCGGCTTCGTCGATCGAGCGGGCGTTGCGCATCGAGCCGGACAACCCGCTGCTGTGGATTGAACTGGGCAAAGTGCGTCAGGCCGAAGGCAACTACGTGCAGGCGGAGAACATGGGTCGTAAGGCGATCGCGATGTCCGTGAACGCGCCGCGTGCGCAATCGGCGGCCTGGCGGCTCGTCGCTGAGGCGCTTCGCGCACGCGGCAAGAACATGGAAGCCCGCGAGGCGCAGGTGCGCGCGGAAGGCACCCGATAGGGAAACCCGCTCAGTTTGGTCTCGCTCACACGAAATCCAGCGCTTTGCGGCTCCGTAAAGCACTAATCTCCCACCTGGCCGCGCCTCTGGCGAAGTACATGGCGACATTCTCCATAGGCGCTGAAGCACCTCGGAAGACCCGCGGGCGCGCTTGGTTTGTGGAGTAAGTGGGATCACCGCGCAAAAGCGGGGCGAAATGGATCATGAAATTCGTCATACCGCGCTTCTCCGCTGCGAGAGTGGGCTTCGTGGACCGACAGCCGCGGCAACGAGCGCAAGTCACGCCCGACGTCGGACGACCCGGTATGCTCGAGCTTCTCAGGATGTAAGGGCGCGTGAATGATCGGGTTGCTCCAGCGCGTGTCGCAGGCAGAAGTGCGCGTAGGCAGCGAGGTGGTGGGCCGCATCGGTCAGGGACTGCTCGTGCTGGTGGGCGTGGAGCGCGGCGACCGGGCGCAGCATGCGGATCGACTATTGCAGCGCCTGCTCGGCTATCGGGTGTTTCCCGACGCCAGCGGGCGGATGAATCGAAGTCTTCGGGATCTCGGCGGCGGCTTGCTCCTGGTGTCGCAGTTCACACTCGCCGCAGACACGCGCAACGGCGCACGCCCGGGCTTCAGTCCGGCCGCCGTCCCGGAGGAAGGTCGACGATTGTTCGAATATTTGCTGAACCGCGCACGCGCCCAACACTCCATCGTTGAAACGGGCCAGTTCGGCGCCCACATGGAAGTCACGCTCACCAATGACGGACCCGTGACGTTCTGGCTTCAGGTGCATCCGCACGAGGACTGAGCGACGCTGACGTCGTCGGAGCGACTACACCGGGGTTCGCCTCACTCACGGTCCATCATTTGCCCCTGCGGTAGGCGTATGATCGCCGCCTGAAACGGAGACATCGAATGGGTATCGGGTTTAAAGAACTTCTGATCATCCTCGCGATTGCACTGCTCATCTTCGGCGCGAAGCGGCTGAGGACGATCGGCTCGGATCTAGGCGGCGCCGTCAAAGGCTTCAAGAAGGCGATGGAGGAAGGCGAGGAAGACGAAAAGAAACAACTCGCTTCGCCCCCAGAGAAGGATGCGGATTTCGAGTCCACGCCGTCCTCCGGCAAGACCGGCGGCAAATCGACGCACGTTTGAGCCGGCGCAGCGCGCGACTCGCCTTAGAGGCGCTCGCGGCGCCTTGATTGTTCTCTCCTGACCATCGAGCGATCGCGGCGCAATGTTCGAAGTCGGTTTCACAGAGATCGTTCTGATTCTCGGGATCGCATTGCTTGTGCTAGGACCCGAGAAGCTGCCAGGCCTCGCACAGAAGGTGGGCCGCTGGAGCGGACGTGCGCGCGCGATGGCGCGACAGCTGCGCGCGCAATTGGAGCACGAAGCGACCCTGGAGGAGCTCGCCAGGTCGCGCCCCATGCGCGAGTCGGAAGCGAACGCGGCGACGACGCCCGCTGAAACCGAGATGCAACCCTCCGCGCAGACGGACCCCGTCGATCTCGACTCGGTCGCGGGCGTGCAACTGCAGACGCCGAAGCCGGATGCGCCCGCGTCTGAGACGCCTCAGTCAGCTGTAAGCGTCAAGCAATGAGCGGCGAGGAACAAGAGCAGCTTGCTGAAGGCTCGCTGGTCTCCCATCTGATCGAACTGCGCGATCGCCTCATGCGCGCGGTGATCGCGGTTGGCGTGCTGTTCATTCCCTGTGCGTACTATTCGCAAGAATTGTTCACCCTCGTCGCGAAGCCGCTGACGGAGAAGATGCCTCAAGGCGTCTCGATGATCGCCACCAGCATGGTCGCGCCAGTCATGGCGCCGCTGAAGCTCGCGGTATTTGTCGCTCTGTTCGCGGCCATGCCGTACATCCTTTATCAGGCGTGGGCATTCGTCGCCCCCGGGCTCTACAGGCGAGAAAAGCGTTTCGCCGTCCCGCTCGTCGTCTCCAGCATCGTGCTCTTTTATTGCGGCGCGGCCTTCGCGTACTTCGTCGTCTTCCCGCTGATGTTCGGCTTTCTCACCACGACCGCCCCGTCGGTAGTGCAGTTCTTGCCGGACATGACGAATTATCTGGATTTCGTCGTGCTGCTGTTCTTTGCCTTCGGCGTCGCCTTCGAGATTCCCGTTGCGACGGTGCTGCTTGCGGCGACAGGGCTCGTGCGCGTCGAGACGATGGCGAAAAATCGCGGTTACGTCGTGCTCGGCATCTTCATCATCGCCGCGTTCCTCACGCCGCCGGACGCCGTATCGCAATGTTTCATGGCCGTGCCGATGTATTTGCTATATGAGGTCGGCATCGTGCTCTCGCGCGTGCTCCTGAAGGATCGACTCGCACAAGAGAAGCGGATCGCCGATAGCGGCTAGCGGGGCGGAAGCCCGTTCTGAGCTCGTCATCCGTTCCGATTCCATCTGTATACATGCGCTCGCGCCTTGCCCGGCGCGACAAACATCGGTGAGACTGCGGCGGTCGCGGCATTTTCTGACGACAAGGCCGCGCCCAGCGCGCAGGCCGCACGCCTGTGCGGACAACAATCGATACAGGGTGGAGCGTTTTGCTGAATGAACCAAAACATCGAGCGCGGCCTGACGCAGGGACCGCAAGTGCTTGGGCACCCACGCGGCCTGATGACGCTTTTTTTCACGGAGATGTGGGAGCGTTTCACCTATTACGGCATGCGCGCCATCCTGGTGCTCTTTCTGGCGGACGCCGTCAGGGGAGGGTTCGGGCTCGATGACCGGACCGCGACGGCGATCTTTGGACTCTATATCTCCGCCTCGTACATTCTGTGCCTGCCCGGCGGCTGGGTCGCAGACCGCCTGATCGGGGCGCGTCGTGCCGTGTGGTACGGCGGCTTCTTGATCGCCATCGGCAACTTCCTGCTTGCATTCGGCTCTACCGCTGCCACGTTCTATGGCGGACTGATCGTCATCGTCTGCGGCGTGGGGTTGTTGAAGCCCAACATCAGCGCCATGGTCGCGGAACTTTATCCCGAAGGCGGTGGACGACGCGACGCGGGTTTCACGATCTTCTACATGGGAATCAATCTGGGCGGCTTCCTCGGCCCGATTGTCACGGGTTGGCTGGCCGTGAACTACGGCTGGCGGCCCACATTCGCCGCCGGCGGCGTTCTGATGGCCCTGGGACTCGTTCAATACAAGCTGTTTCAGCCATGGCTCGGACAGGCGGGGCTGCGTACGTCGGGCGCACGCGGTGAAGCGAGTGAAGCCGCGCTGAAGCGCGGTTGGTTCACGGTGGGAGCGTTCGCGGCGGCGATCGTGGTCGTTTATCTTCTGGTCCTGGGAGGCGTGATTCCCGTCAATCCACTTACGCTCGCGCAGACGACGGGCGGCGTGCTGGTCGGCATCGCCGTCGTGTATTTCGTCTACATGTTCTTCCTCGCAGAACTG
>DATAFY010000176.1:0-7590 GCA_036257205.1 Steroidobacter sp.
GAGATCGCCTACGACCTCGATTGCTTGGAGCCGCGTGAAATAAGCGTCCGCATCGTTCAGATCCGTCTGCCGCGCAGCCGTGGCCGGTCCGCCGAGCGCATTCCATGCACGCTCGATCCATAGCCGCAGCGGATGGCGTCCACGCTCCGCAAGGGCTGCGGTCAGCACGCTGTAGGTGCGCGAGGCGCGCTCATGGTCTTGCTCGGACAGGCGCCTGCTTTGCAGCGCGCGGCCGAGCCCATCGATGATGGTCGCGTTCTCCTGCGCGTCGGCGATCGCATGCAAATCGGCGAGCGTCAGGCCGCACCAGGGAGCGCGTAAAACGGCAAGCCATGCGGTTCGATCAGCGAGATGAACGAGCGCACGCGTGAGCGCCATCAGGTCCTGCACGATCGGTCGGTCCCGCAGACGTTCGATGTCCACTGCTTGAAACGCGATGCCTGCGAGGCTCAGCTCGCGCGCGAGGGCGTCGATGTGCGCACGCGCCGCGGCGAGCACCGCTATGGAGCCCGCGGGATCGCGCTGCAGCCTCTCCACTACGAGCTTTCGGACCAGGGCCGCCTCGGCTGCAGCGTCGGCGTTGACCAGCGGGTGCACCTGCACGCCTCCGCCTGCGGCGCTGCGCGCTGGGACGCTCGGACTATAGCTGACGGCGCCCTGCTCAGGATCGTTCCTGGGCGCAAGTACGGCGGGGAACGCCGCGTTCACCCACTCCACGAGCGCTGGATCGGAGCGGAAGTTTGCGGATAACGTGAGCGGGGTGAGCGCGAGGTTGCGAAGTCCATGGCGCTGCAGATTGAGGAACAGTCCGACTTCCGCCTGACGAAAGCGATAAATCGATTGCATGGGATCGCCCACGCAGAACAGCGTGCGACCCTCGCCCTCGGTCCAGCCCGCCGTCAGCCGCTCGAGCAGATCTAGCTGAGCGAATGAAGTGTCCTGGAACTCATCGACCAGGATGTGCTGAATCCTATAGTCGAACGCCAGCGCCAGATCCGTCGGCTCTTCCGCCGGACCGAGAGCCTGCAGCGCACGCAGGGCGACTTCGATGTAGTCCGCCCGCCCTTGCGCCTGGAATACAAGCTGCAGCTCGGCGACGGCGGCAGGCAGCAATTCGAGCAGCGCTTCGAGCATGCGCCACTGCTCCTGCGCGTATACCGGATCCGGGAGCGTCCTAAGCTCGAGCAACTGTTCGCAAAGAGCCTTGTCGCCGCCGAATGCTTTGAGCATCGAGAGCATCCGCCCTTTGAGTTGCGGATTCGTGGGCGGAAAGCCTTGCTTGACGTTCACGCTCGCATACAGCTCATTCTTCTGTGTGAACAACAGACTCGCCGCTCCGCGCCAGGCTTGCAGAGATGCGCCCTCGGAACTCAGAGCATCGCAATCCAGACATGCTTCCAGGGCGCCGCGCCGCGCCCCCGCCCCGTTCGCGAGCAAGTTGGCGGCTGCATACTGCGACAGTTCGAGCAGTTCACGACGACGCTGATCTCCTAAACGCTCACAAAGCGCGCCGAGATGCCGTTCGACGACCGCGCGCAGCGCGCCTTCCAGAGACGCCCTCAATTCCGCGCTCTGACGCGCACGTACGACCGGGTGCAGCCATTGATCGCGCTTAGCCAGAAGTTCGCTCAGCAGCACGACGATGCGGTCCACGCGGTTGGCGAGATGCACGATGAGATGCTCGAGACGGGCGCACACGTCCGATCCCTCGCCGAGCCGATCGATCAGTCGCGCGCACGCGGCCTCGTACAGCGGCCAGGGATCATCGGTCGGCTCGATCGCAGCGCCCGCGCCGGCGAGCACCGGCAGTCGCCGGGCGAGCGAAGCGTTCAGCGCGTCGATCGTTTGGATGCGCAGCCGTGCAGGGTGTTGCAAGAGCCGCCAGTCGCGCGCGGCGTCCACGGTTCGCACGGCCCTCGCCAACTCCCAGGTGATGCGCTTATGGGCCGCTTCGGGCGGGGCGCACGCGGCGCCCGCGAGCGCCTTGAGGATTCGCTCGCGCATCTCCGCCGCGGCCTTGCGCGTGAATGTGATCGCGAGGATCTGTTCCGGCGCTTCGACCTCGGCGAGCAAGCGCAGGCAGCGCTGCGTCAGCAACTCAGTCTTGCCCGAACCCGCCGGCGCCTGAACGATGAACGAGCGCTGCGGATCGAGCGCTGCGGTTCGCGTCTGCTGATCGCTAATCGCCACCGGCCCACTCCTCCGACTGCTCGCCCACGGCGCGTTCGTGGATGCGGCAGAGCGTGCTGAGGTGACAAGCGGCGCAGGCCTGGTGCAGCGGATCGACGCCCGCCTCACCCGCTACGTACTGCTCGGCCAGACGCGTCAGCGTGAAACGCCAGTGATGCAGTAGACCTTCCCAGTCGAGCGGATCGCCTAAATGGACGCGCACGCCCTCAGGGTACGGCTGTACGCCGCCGCCCACCGACGCGCCATTGCTCCAGCCCCGGTATTCAACTGCGCCGGGAGCTAATATTACGTACGCGAGTGCGGCCAGACGCTCACCCTGCGCAAGCGCGTACAGCGGCAACTGCGCTCGGCGCGGTCTGCCTGGCCGCCGGTCCAGCCAATCGCTGCGTTGGTGCGAATCGCCGAGCTTGTAATCGATGAGCAGCCGCTGACCGTCTGCCAGCTCATCGATCCGGTCCGGGCGCAAGGTGATCGTAAGTCCGCCGAGCGTGTATTGTTGAGCGCTCTCCGCCAAGCGAACTTCGAACGGCGGCCGCTCGCGCTCTTGTCTGAGCAGGCGCATGGTCTGCAGCACTACGCTGTCGATCTCGAGCGCCGCCAGACGGCTGCGCGCGCGCGAATCGGCGCGCAGCGTCTGCATCGCATGTCGAGCGGCGCAGTCCCGCACGCGTTCTTCAAGGCTGGAATCATCCAGCGCCCGCAGCGCCTCTTGCGAGCGCAGCGAGCCCCAGATCTCAAACAACACCCGGTGCAGCAGGGCGCCGCGGTCGATCGGTTCTATCCCCAGGCTCACGCGTCGCAGCGGCGTCGCTCGCAGGCGCAATTCGGCTTGCGCCCGAAATGGACAGACCGATTGCAGCTCTACGGTGCGCGCCCCGCCGCGCGCTTGATCCTCAGAGAGCGGCGGCGCGCGCTCATCGGGGGCCGAAGTCAGCGCGGGTCGCTGCGCAAAGATCAACTCGCGCAGCGTCGGCGTGCGGTCCTGCGCCATGAGGGTTGCGTCTTCCATTTGCAGCTCGCCAAGCAGGGGGCTGCCGACGAGCGCCGTCTCGTTCTCGCTCATAGGCCAACTGAAGACGACGATTTCGGCGGCGGACATCCAGCGCTCGAGTTGCTGTTCGGCCTGACGACGCACGCCGGCTGCGCTCGCCTCAGGCATCTGCGCGGCGCGCTGCAACTCAAGCGGGATGAGCGGATCGGGATTGACGGGCGCGGGCCAGCGATCTGCGTGCAGACCGGCGACCCACAAAGCCTCGAACTGCATGCCCGCACTGCTCTGCGCGTCGATCACCGTCACCGCGGCGCTTGGCGTTTCAGGCTCGAATGGGGTGTCGCTGAGTAAGTTGCGCAAATGCGCGCGCGCCTCGGTCAGGCTCATTCGACCCGCGACCGGATCCAGCGCGCCGAATTCGGCCAGGGCGTCCTGAAACTTGAGCAGCGTTTGATGCTCGGCGCTGTCAAGAGGCCGTTCGCCGGGCCAACCTACGGCGCGCAGCATGCGATGAAACCGCTCGGCCCAGACGCTTGCCGGCGCGGCATTGAGCTCGGCGCGCAGCAAGGCGTTCAGACGGCGCGCCGACAGCTCCAGCGCTTCGCAGTTTTTCAGGCCGGCCCAGCGTTCGAGTTCAAACCAGTTCCAGCGGTCGAGCTGCTTGTCTCGCAATTGGAAATCCGCAAGGGCGCGCCGCTCGCGCTCGGCTTCTGCGCCGGCCAGAAACGGCGAACGCAGCAGACGACCGGCGAGCAGGGCTGGCCGTTCGCCCGAGGCCAGTTCGACAATCAGCAAGGCGGCCTCGACCAGGGGATAGGAGATGAGAGGCGCCGGCGCGGCGATCGTTACCGGAATGCAGCCTGCGGCCGCGCCTGTCGTTCGCATCCCCGGCGCGAATACATCTTCAAAGACCCGGTAAACCTCCTCACGGCGCGTCTGCAGGTCGCCGAGAATGACGCCGACTTCGCGCTTGCCTGCCTCCACCTGGGCGCGCGCCCATCGCGCAGCAAGCGCCAGCTCAGCGCTTGCGTCATTCCCTGCCACAGCGACAAGCCGATGCGCGCGCCGACGCGCCGATTGCGCATCGACGATCAAGCGACGCTCGCGCCAGCGCGCAAGCAAGCGCGCCATCGACGGGGCGACAGCGTCGAAACCCACCAGCGCCAGCCGTTCACATGGCTCGAAGCCGGTTTCGAACGCCCATTCGGCCAACTGCGCCTCGTCCACAACGTTCAATGCCCGACATCGCTCGACAAATTCAGAGCACCACCCATGCAACGCCCGCGCCTCCGGCGCATCGAAGGCCGCGAGTTGCGTGAGAGGGATCAGGTACTCGTGAAGTCGCCGCCAACTGCGCGCCGCCAAACGCGCTGCGCTGCTGGGATTGAGCAGAGCACTTCCAGCCGGGCTGCTGGCCACGATCTCGTCCCACAGCAGCCGCGCCTGGGCCCGAGTCAACAAACGCGACGTGTCTTCCAAGCAGGCTGCTCGCGCTTGCTGTCGCTGCTGCCCGAGCCAGGCGCTCCACGGCAGCGCCCGCGGTGTACGCCAGACAGTGCGCCCCTGCGCTTGCGCATAACGCGCATAGCCGGCTCGCACGGCATGCGCGAGCCGCCGGCTGGCGGTGAGAACAGCGACGTTCTGGTCTAAGAGCGCGTTGAGCTGCAAGGTGCCCGCCCAGCCTGCGGCATCGAGCGCCTATTTCTTGACAACCTTCAGCTCCGGTGCGGGGCGCGAGACGGGTTCTGAACCCGACGCGTAGCTGTCCAACAGCTCCTCCATGCGCCGGAATACGTCGGCCAGCACTTCGGGCGTGGGCAGATTGGTGATGCGAAAGTGCGTCTTGTAAGGGACGTTGAAGCTCGTGCCCGGGGCCAATAGCACGTGCTTGTACTCGAGCAGATCCATGGCGAACTGCTGATCGTCGAAGCCTGGCAGCGCGCCCTCCTTCACGCCCACGAACGCGTAAATGGCGCCGCGCGGGGCGTGCACCTGCAGATATTTGCTCTTGGCCACGCCCTCGAGAATCGCGCGGCGCGATTCGTAGAGCCGCCCGCCCGGGCGCGTCAGTTCGTGAACGCTCTGGTAGCCCCCGAGCGCGGTCTGCACCGCCCACTGCCCGGGCACGTTGCTGCACAAGCGCAGCGACGAAAGTTTATCGAGGGCGTTCATGTATTCTCGCGCGGGCTCGAGCTCACCGGAGAAAACGGCCCAGCCGACGCGATATCCGCAGGCGCGATACACCTTTGACAGGCCCGAAAGCGTCGCGCACAACGTGCCGTGCACGAGCGTCGCCATGGGTGTGAACTCGGACCCATCGTAAAGGATCTGGTCGTAGATCTCGTCTGAGAACACGACGAGATGGTGGCGCTCGGCGATCCGTGCAATCGCCTCCAGCGTGGCGCGCGAATAAACCGTGCCGGTGGGATTGTTCGGATTGATCACCACGATGGCGCGCGTGCGGCTCGTGATCAGCGCTTCGATGTCTCGAGGGTCGGGCTCGAAGCCGTTTTCGGGGCGGCAGGGGTAATGCACCGCCCTGCCCCGGTTCAGGTTGACCGCGGCGGTCCACAGTGGGTAGTCCGGACTTGGCACGAGCACTTCGTCGTCAGTCGACAGCAGCGCACGCAGGACGAGATCGATGAGCTCGCTCACCCCATTCCCCATGAAGACCTCATCCGCGCTCACCCCGCGCACGCCGCGGCTCTGCTGCTGCATCACCACGGCCTCGCGTGCGGGAAAAATTCCCTTCTGGTGGCAATACGCCTCGCTCGACTTCAGGTTCTCGATCATCGCCAGGCGCATGGTCTCCGGCGTGCGAAAGCCGAACACGCCTGGATTGCCGATGTTGAGCGGAACGATTTCATAGCCCAGGCGCTCCATCTCGTTCGCCCGACGCGCGAGGTCCCCGCGGATTTCGTATTTGACATTGGCGAGACCGGAACTGGGACGAATGGTGCGCATGGATTTTCTTTCTAGGACGAGTGGCAAGCGGCGGCTGTCCGCCAACCAGAAGATATCAGAATAAAACGGGCAAACTGCGACACAGGTAACGCCCAGGGAGCGCGTCAAGCACGCCCCGAGGCGTTGCACTCGGGGCGCGCCTCGCCGGCAACCTTCTCAGTGCTCCATCAGCAGCGAACCGAAGCCCTCGACCTTATCCTCGACCCCGCTTACGCGCAGGGCGTGCCAGTAGGTGCACGTGTTGACGGCCAGAACAGGCTTGCCGAGCCAACGTTCGGCTTCCGCCGCCACGTTGGCGAAAGCCAGATTGGCGCCGACCTGCATGATGAGCTCAACGCTCGGATCATCGACCTCGCGGACGGCGCGTCGCAGCCGTTCGGGGGATTCATGAGCCATCAGCAGCGGGCTGTTTGATTTCAGCCCGAGCAGATTGATCACTTCGAAGCCGCTGTCCGTAAACGTGCGCCTGACCTGGGCATCGCCGGAAGGCATGTATGGCGTGATCAGACTGATGCGACGGACGCCGCCATATCGCTGGATGGCGGCCAAGCACGCCTGAGCTCCGAGGATGACCTTCACGCCCGCCCGCGACTCGAGGTGAGTCTGCAGCGTGTTCGCATCCATGACGCCCTCCCAGAACGTCTCGACGGACATTCCCATTACGAGCGCGCCGGGCGAACAAGCCATGCCCACATCGATGGCGGTCTCGATCGATGTGCGCACGTTGCCCATCATGGCGGCGAACTCTTCCTCCGTGCCGACCGGCGTATCGGGAATCATCACCCTCGCCATCTGATTACTAACCCCCGGCGGACGCATGGCGTCGAACTCCGGCTGCACGATGGTATTGGTTGCTGGCGCGATGACGGCCAGCTTCAGGCGTGGAGCGAGTGCGTCTGGCATTCGATTCTTCGTGAGTGGCGACAGAAGACTAGTGTACCTGCCGGCGGGCGGCGCCCCCCGGGCGAGGCGTTGCCTGCTCCGGAATCCTCTTGCGCACTGATCACAGCAGATCCGCGGTTTGACTCCCGCACCCCATTCCAGTAGCGTCCCGCGCCGCTGCCCGGCGGGCAGACCTTGCGGCGTTTTCTTCCCCTTTGAGTGTTCTGCACGCGACCAGGCGATGGGGTTGAGTCAGCGTGCTGGCGCGCCGCAGGCTGGGTTTCATTTGATTTAATGCAAACTTGTGGAGCCGTTTTCGTGAGCAAGATTCTGGTAGGCCTCAAGCGCGTGGTGGACTACAACGTCCGCGTACGCGTCAAACCTGACGGCACGGGCGTCGTGACTGAAGGGGTCAAAATGAGCATCAACCCCTTCGATGAGATCGCGCTCGAGGAAGCGCTGCGCATCAAGGAGAAAGGCGGCGCCACCGAGGTCATCGTCGTCAGCATCGGACCGGCCGACACGCAGCAGCAGCTGCGCACCGGCCTCGCCATGGGCGCGGA
>DATAFY010000390.1:0-4208 GCA_036257205.1 Steroidobacter sp.
GCCCGAACTTGGGAGCTTGGGGCTGCTCGGGGTAACGGTCGAAGAATCTGACGGAGGCGCCGGACTCGGCTATCTCGCCCACGTGGTGGCCATGGAGGAGATCAGCCGGGCCTCCGCGTCGGTCGGTCTGTCGTACGGCGCTCATTCGAACCTCTGCGTCAATCAGCTGCGGCGCTGGGGCACAGCTTCGCAGAAGCAGCGTTACCTTCCCAGACTCTTGTCCGGCGAACACATCGGCGCGCTCGCCATGAGCGAGCCGGCGGCGGGCTCGGACGTGATGGGGCTGCGCACGCGCGCTGAGCGGCGCGGCCATGAGTACGTTCTGAATGGGTCGAAGATGTGGATCACCAACGGGCCGAGCGCAGACGTGTTCGTGATCTACGCAACCGTAGACCCAGCACCTGGGCCGAGCGGCGTTACCGCCTTCATTGTGGAGCGTGGAGCGTCCGGATTCAGCACGGCGCAAAAGCTCGACAAGCTCGGCATGCGCGGGTCGGATACCTGTGAGCTGGTCTTTGAGAACTGCCGGATTCCGGCCGAGAACCTGCTTCACAAAGAAGGCGGCGGCGCCCAGGTGCTCATGAGCGGTCTTGATTATGAGCGCGTCGTACTCGCCGGCGGTCCACTGGGAATCATGCGCGCCTGCATGGACGTCGTGTTGCCCTACGTTCACGAGCGCAAGCAGTTTGGGCGCCCTATCGGCGCCTTCCAGTTGATGCAAGGCAAGATCGCGGATATGTACACCGCGATGAACGCCTCGCGCGCCTACGTATATTCGGTGGCGAGCGCATGCGATCGCGACCGACTCACGCGCTTCGACGCCGCGGGCTGCATCCTGCACGCTTCGGAACGAGCCACATGGATGGCGCTGGAGGCGATCCAGGCGCTCGGGGGCAACGGCTACATCAACGATTATCCGACCGGTCGACTCCTGCGAGACGCGAAGCTCTACGAGATCGGCGCCGGCACGAGCGAGATCCGCCGCATGCTAATCGGGCGCGAAATATTCGAGGCGACCGCCTGATTGCTGGGCGGCGGAAGCTTCAGCACGAGCGACCCCGCTCCACGCATGGGCTGCTGCGGACGCGCCGGGGCCCAGCAAGGCCCGCTTCGTTCCGGATGTGATGGCCCATGAATCCCTTACGCCGCGCTCTCTGATCGACGGCTCCACACGCAAACAGGTGCGCCGATGTCACTTGTAATCTACGCCAGCGACGCCCGCGGCGTCGCGACCCTTACGCTCAACAGGCCCGAGAAGCACAACGCACTCGACCAACCGATGCTGCGCGAGTTGCATGCGGCGCTGCTCGCGTTGGACAAGGATCCTTCCGTGCGGGTCGTCGTACTGACCGGCGCCGGCGCGAGCTTCTGCGCCGGGGCGGACATTGCGCACATGCGCTCGATGATGAGTGCGACAGAGGAACAGAATGTCCAGGACGCCCTCCTCCTCGCTCAGTGTCTGCGCGCGCTGGACGAATTGGATCGGCCCGTCATCGCCCGCGTGAACGGGAACGCCTTTGGAGGCGGAGTCGGCCTGGTGGCGTGCGCGGACGTGGCGATCGGCGTCTCTACATCCAAGTTCGCACTGACCGAAGTTCGCCTCGGCATCGTTCCGGCCGCGATCTCACCGTATGTCGTCGCCGCCCTCGGAGCTCGCGACGCACGCCGGCTGTTCCTGACAGCGGCGTCTGTTGATGCGGCCGAGGCGCAACGCCTTCGTCTGCTGCACCGCGCCTGTGCGCCGCAGGAACTCGACGCGCGCGTGGAGGAAGAGGTCGCGCTCATTCTTCGCGGCGGACCCAACGCGCTGTCCACAGCAAAAAGGCTTCTCCGGCGCGTAACCCAGCTCAGCGATCGCGAGGCCCTCAGCGAAGAAACTGCGCGGCTGCTCGCGCGCTTGCGCGTCAGCCCGGAGGGCAAAGAGGGCCTCTCGGCGTTTCTGGAGAAGCGCAAGGCGAGCTGGGCGCCCTCGGACTAAGGGATTGCTTGCCCATTTGTGCATCGCAAAAGAAGCGGCTAACATCCAACGCCTTTTTTTGGCACTTTGCGCGAGACGCGCCAGCGGCAGGGCTTATGCAGCTCAACGAAAAAGTCGTCGTCGTGACCGGCAGCGGCCGCGGGATCGGCCGCGCCATGGCTTTGGCGTTTGCGAACAAAGGTGCACATCTCGCGCTGCTCGACCTGAACGCCGCGGACCTCGATCAGACCCGCATCCAGTGCGAGGCTGCAGGGGTGCGGGCGAACAGCTATCTCTGTGATGTGACGCGTGAAGAAGACATTATCGCTGCGCTCGATGCGGTCGTGCACGAACGCGGGCGCCTCGACGTCATGATCAACAACGCCGGGATCACCAAAGACGCATTGCTGGTCAAGGTCCAGGACGGAAAGGTCGTCGGCAAGATGTCCATGGAGCAATGGCGCGCCGTGGTCGACGTGAACCTCACCGGCGTGTTTCTCGGCGCCCGAGAAGCGGCGGCGCGTATGATCGCGCTGGGCAACGGCGGCTGCATCATCAGCACGTCGAGCATTTCGCGCGCCGGAAACGCGGGCCAATCAAACTACTCGGCGTGCAAGGCGGGCGTTGCGGCCATGACGGTCGTATGGGCCAAAGAACTCGCGCGGTACGGCATTCGAACCGGCGCAATCGCGCCCGGCTTCACTCGCACTGAAATTCTCGACGCGATGAAACCGGAGATGGTCGAGCGGGCGTTGCAGGCGACGCCTCTCAAGCGCATGGCCGATCCGGCCGAGATCGCCCATGCAGCCGTGTTCATCGCAGAGAACGATTTCTTCTCCGGCCGCGTCGTCGAAGTCGACGGCGCGCAGCGGCTTTGATGACGTTAAACTGACAAACAGGTCCAAGGGGAATACCGGCTATGAAGCTGAATCAGGTACGGGCGGTGGTCACAGGGGGTGCATCGGGTCTCGGCAACGCAGTCGCACAGCGGCTCGTCAATGCCGGCGCAAAAGTGACATTGCTCGACGTCAATGACAGCGCGGGCCAGGCGGCGGCTCAGGCGCTGGGCGCCTCGGCTTTCTTTCAGAAAGTCGACGTCGCGAACGAAAGCGCCGTGACCGCGGCGCTCGCCAAAGCGCACAGCGACATGGGCGGATTGAATCTGGCGGTGAACTGCGCGGGCATCGGCGCTCCGCGACGACTCGTGAACAAAGACGGCGCGATGCCGGGCGAGCTGTTTCGCAAGATTATCGAAGTGAACCTCGTCGGCACGCTGCTCGTCTCCAAAACCGCCGCTGTGATGATGCAAGCGAACGCGGCCAACGAGGAAGGCGAGCGCGGCGTCATCATCATGACCGCATCCGTGGCCGCCTTCGACGGGCAGATCGGACAGGTCGCCTACTCCGCATCAAAGGGCGGCGTGGTGGGTATGACGCTGCCGATGGCCCGCGATCTTGCAGGCCTCGGGATTCGCGTGATGACGATCGCACCGGGCATTTTCAAGACGCCCATGCTGGCGGCGCTGCCGCAGGAAGCGCAGGACTCGCTCGGCAAGCAGGTGCCCTTCCCGCCTCGACTGGGTCGTCCCGATGAGTACGCCGCGCTAGTCCAGCATATTTGCGAGAACACCATGCTGAACGGTGAATGCATCCGCCTCGACGGCGCCATCAGGATGGCTCCGAAATAAATCAGCGAGTCAGCGACGAGCCACAAGTGACGGTTGAGTTAGGGTGACAGGCGCCATGTCCGAACGCGAAGTGATGGAGTATGACGTCGTGATCGTCGGGGCGGGCCCTGCGGGGCTCGCCTGCGCGATCCGACTCAAGCAGCTCAAGCCTGAGACGAATATCTGCGTGCTCGAGAAAGGCTCCGCCGTCGGCGCCCATTCACTGTCGGGCGCAGTGCTCGAGCCCGGGGCGCTCGAGAAACTTCTGCCGAACTGGCGCACGCAGTACACCGGCATGAAGGTGCCCGCCGGGGAAGACGATGTCCGCCTCATGACGCGCACGGGCTCGTTCAAACTGCCAGGTTGGGCCGTGAACCTCACACCGATGAGCAACCACGGCAACTTCATCATCTCGCTCGGCCAGCTCACGCCGTGGCTGGCACAACAGGCGGAGAAGCTCGGCGTCGACATCTTTCCAGGCTTCTCGGCCGCCGAGGCTGTGTTCGATGAGCAGGGCGCCGTCAGGGGCGTGCGCATCGGCGACATGGGCCTCAACAAGGACGGCACGCCGGGACCGAACTACAC
>DATAFY010000407.1:0-3445 GCA_036257205.1 Steroidobacter sp.
ACGAGATTCTGCAGATGGCCGTCCTCGAGCCGCGCCTCGCCCTGCTCGATGAAACCGACTCGGGCCTGGACATCGATGCGCTGCGCATCGTCGCGAACGGAGTCAATAGTCTGCGAAGCGCGGATCGGGCGATCGTCATGGTCACTCACTATCAACGCTTGCTCGACTACATCGAGCCGGACCGCGTGCACGTGCTCTCCGGCGGGCGGATTCTCAAGAGCGGCGACAAGTCGCTCGCGCTCGAACTGGAGCAGCGCGGCTATGACTGGGTGAAGCAGGAAGCTGCCGCGGCATGAGCGCAGTCACCGCAAACACAGCGCCAGAAGCGCTCGAGCGCTACCGCGCCGCCTTCGAAGCTCGGTTCACGGGCGCCCACGCGCTCGCTGAACGGCGACGCGCGGCGTTGGATCAATTCCTGGCGCTGGGCTTTCCGACGCCCCGCGATGAGGACTGGAAGTACACCAATCTGCGGCGCCTTGAGACGCGTAGTTTCGCGCCGGCCCTCGGGTTAGGTCTCATCAGCGCGCCGTCCCCTGAGTGGTTGGTCGGTTCACGCATCGTATTACTCGACGGCCGCTGGTCGGCGGCGCTTTCAGCGCCGAGCGCGCACCCGCCCGGCGTGACGGTGCTGTCGCTCGGGCAGTGGGCCGAACGCGAACCGGACGAGGTCGCAGCCTTGCTTGCACAGCACGAGGCGGCGAGGACTTCAGCGTTCGACAGCCTCAATCTCGCGCTGTTCGAGGACGGCGTGGTCGTGCAACTCGCCGATGGCGCACAGACCGACGCACCGATCTATGTCGTTCATCAATGGGGCCCGCAAGCCCAAGGCGCGATGAGCCATCCGCGCATTCTCGTACGCGCCGGCCGCAACAGCCGTTGCACCTTGATCGAGCAGTACCTCGGCCCGGCTGATGCGGAGTATTTCACGAATGCGGCGACGTACCTTGACCTCCAGGAGGGCGCGCACGTGGAGCACTATCGACTGCAGCAGGAGTCTGCGCGCAGCTTTCACATCGGCGCGGCGACCGCCCGGCTCGCGGCAGACAGCTGCTACGCCATGCACGACGTTGCGCTGGGCGCAAGTCTGGGGCGCACGAACGTGAGCGCGTTGCTGCAAGGGTCCGGTGCGCGCGTCGCGCTGCATGGGCTTATTGCGCCTTGCGGTTCGCAGCATCTGGACGCCCACACGCGCATCGATCACATCGCGCCTCAAACGAGCAGCACCGAGGACTATCGCGGCGTCGCTGAAGGCCGCGGCCGCGGCGTGTTCAACGGCAAAGTAATCGTCCGTCCGGGCGCGCAGAAGACGGATGCGCGCCAGTCGAGCCGCAACCTGTTGCTGTCGCCGACGGCGGAATTCGATTCGAAACCGGAGCTTGAGATTTACGCCAATGACGTGAAGTGCGGCCACGGCGCCGTGACCGGTCAGCTCGATGCCGCCGCATTGTTCTATCTGCGTTCCCGCGGCGTATCCGAGCGAGAAGCCCGCATGCTCCTGATCCGCGCCTTTGCCGAATCCGTGTTGACCGCCATCGAGCATCCGCCGCTCAAATCCTATCTGGAGCGGGTGCTTGAACCCCGCTTCAGCCTCATCGAGTCGCACCCATGAGCGCCGTACGCCCGACGCATCGCACCCAGTCCCGCCTCGACGTCGGCGCGCTGCGCCGCGACTTTCCGATACTGCACCAGTCGGTCAACGGCAGACCGCTTGTGTATCTCGACAACGCCGCCTCGAGCCAGCGCCCGCGGGCCGTGATCGAAGCGATCAGTCGCTACTATGAGCTCGATCACGCGAACGTCCATCGCGGCGTACACGCGCTGAGCCAGCGCGCAACCGACGCGTTCGAAGCAGCTCGCGAGGACGTGCGGCGCTTCATCAACGCCGGCGACGCCAAGGAAGTCATTTTCGTTAGAGGAACGACCGAGGCCATCAACCTCGTCGCCCAAAGCTATGCGCGGCCGCAGCTGCGTTCTGGCGATGAGATCCTGATCTCTGGTTTAGAGCACCACGCGAACATCGTTCCCTGGCAACTCGTGTGCGAGCAGACGGGCGCCCGGCTCAAGGTGATTCCGATCAACCAGACCGGCGAGGTCGACTTCCAGGCGTATACGCAACTCATCGGTCCGCGCACGAAGCTCCTTGCGCTGGCGCACGTATCCAATGCGCTCGGCACCATCGTTCCCGTCGAGAAGTTCATCGCTGTCGCGAAGGGTCATGGCGTGCCGGTATTGCTCGACGGCGCGCAAGCAGTTCCCCACAGTCCAGTGGATGTGCGTGCGCTCGACTGCGACTTCTATTGTTTCTCGGCGCACAAGATGATCGGTCCGACCGGCGTCGGCGTGCTCTATGGTCGTCGAGAGCTGCTCGAAGCGATGCCGCCCTGGCAAGGCGGGGGCGACATGATCCTGTCCGTGACGTTCGAGAAAACGATCTACAACCAGCTGCCCTGGAAGTTCGAGGCTGGGACGCCGAACATCGCAGGCGCGGTCGGACTGGGCGCGGCGATTCGCTATCTGGAGGAGATCGGCATGGACCGCATCGCCGCCTACGAGCGGGAATTGCTCGATTACGCCACGACGCGACTCGCCGACACGCCGGGTCTCACGATCATCGGAACCTCGGCTCAGAAGGCGGCGGTTCTTTCGTTCACGCTGGCGGGCGTGCATCCCCACGACATCGGCACCATCGTCGATGCGGAAGGCGTGGCGATCCGTACGGGTCATCACTGCGCGATGCCCGTGATGGAGTTCTTCAAAGTCCCCGCAACCGCCCGGGCGTCGATGTCGTTCTACAACACCTTTGAGGAGATCGACCGGCTGGTCGCCGCCCTCGATCGTGCGAGACAGGTGCTCGGCTGATGGATCTGAAAGACCTCTATCGCGACGTGATCGTCGATCACAACCGCAACCCGCGCAATTTCGGCAAGCTGGAGCCGGCCGATACGCACGCTGACGGCTATAACCCATTGTGCGGGGATCGGCTGACAGTCTACGTGACGTTCGACCGCGATCGGATTCGCGAAACAAAGTTCGAAGGCAGCGGATGCGCGATCTCCGTCGCCTCCGCATCGCTTCTCACCGAGGCGGTGAAGGGCAAGTCGAAGCAGGAAGTCAAAGCACTCTTCGAGGAGGTCCATGCGCTGCTCACGAAGCACGATGCGAACGTCGATCTCGGCAAACTCGGCAAGCTCGCCGCGCTCTCCGGAGTGCGTGAGTTTCCGGCCCGCGTAAAGTGCGCCAGTCTGTGCTGGCACACGTTGAACGCCGCGCTCGAGCACGATGCAGCGGCCGTTTCCACGGAATAACGCCTGTTTTTGAACACTCTGCAATCCCACTCCTGCGATGTATCGCCACGACCACGAACCTGTGACTCTGCAACGCGACGTCGAAGCCATCATGGTTCCGGCAGGCATCCCGGTCACGCTGCGCGAAGGCAAGACCGGCT
>DATAFY010000432.1:0-5660 GCA_036257205.1 Steroidobacter sp.
GCGCTCGCAGCGCTGATCGGCGCCGTGTGGTATTTCGCGAGCGACTCGGACCCGGGCGGCTCCCTCGCCGATCCCGGCAGGTCGGCGGGAGCCCGCGCCCTCGCCGTCATCATCGCCCGGCCAGTGAAGGAGGAGTTCGCGCATGAGGTCGAGGCCCTCGGCACGTTGCGCGCGAATGAGTCCGTGGACATCACTGCGAAAGTAGCCGACCGGGTCGCGGCCATTCACTTCGCAGAGGGACAGCACGTGCGCAGGGGCGACGTCCTGGTGGAGCTCGACAGCACTGAACCGCGCGCCGATCTTGCGGCGGCTCAGGCGGCGGAACGCGACAGCCGCAGCCAATTCAAGCGCAGCCAGGAGCTTTATCAAACCAAAGCTTTGTCCGAAGCCCAGCTGGAACAGCTGCAAGCAACGCTCCTCGCGAACGAGGCGCGCGTCGCCGCGGCGCAGTCGCGCGTGAACGATCGCATCATCGCAGCGCCGTTCGCCGGCCGCGTGGGGTTGCGCAACGTCAGTCTGGGTGGGCTCGTCTCTCCCGGAACCGTCATCACGACGCTGGATGATCTGAGCGTCGTCAAGCTCGATTTCTCGGTGCCGGAGGCGTTCCTTGCGACGCTGAAGCCCGGATTGCCAGTGGAGGCTCGCAGCAGCGCATATCCCGGCGAGGCGTTTGCAGGGCGGGTTGCGAGCATTGACACTCGGGTCGACCCGAACACGCGCTCCGTGGCCATTCGCGCGTTGATCGACAACCGCGACGGACGTCTGCGGCCGGGCATGTTCATGACGCTGAAGCTCGTACGCCGGGAAGGCGAGGCGCTTATGTTGCCGGAACAGGCGATCGTGCCCGAAAACGATCGTCACTATGTGTTCCTGGCGCTCGATGGTCGCGCGCATAGACGCGAGGTGAGGATCGGTCGCCGTCGGCCGGGGGAAGTGGAGATCGTCGAGGGGCTGACGCCGGAAGATACGGTGGTCGTTGAGGGGACGTTAAACCTGCGCGACGGAGCGCCCGTGCGCGTTCAGACCGGCGAGACCCCAGGCGCCCGCAAACCGACCGCGCAAACCTCATGATTCTGTCCGATCTCTCCGTTCGTCGTCCCGTTCTCGCGACGGTGCTGAGCCTGTTGCTCACGATCCTCGGACTGATCGCCGCATCGCGCTTGTCGGTGCGCGAAACGCCGAACGTGCAGCCGCCGGTGGTGAGCGTCGACACGATCTACCGCGGCGCATCGGCGACTGTGGTCGAATCCAAGATCACGCAGGTCATCGAGGGGCAGATCGCCGGGATTGAAGGCGTCGAAGCGCTCCGCTCCTCGAGCATGGACGAGCGCTCGCGCATTACCATCGAGTTCTCGCTCGATCGCGACATCGAATCCGCCGCGAACGACGTGCGCGACCGCGTAGCGCGCGTCGTGGGCGCTCTTCCGCTCGAAGCGGAAACGCCGGAAGTCGCTAAGGTCGACGCCACGGCGGAGCCGATCATGTGGCTCAACGTGAAAAGCGACGGCCGATCTCAACTGGAGCTCACTGACTACGCGGAACGCTATTTGATCGACCGCTTCTCGGTCGTGAAGGGCGTTGCAAATATTCGCATGAGCGGCGCTCGCCGTTACGCGATGCGCCTCTGGCTCGACCGGCAGGCGCTTGCGGCGCGTCAGCTCACGGTGCAGGACGTGGAAGCCGCCCTGAGGGCGGAGAACGTGGAGCTGCCGGCCGGCCGCATCGAATCCCTCGAGCGCGAGTTCACGTTGCGCACCGACACCGGGCTGTACACGCCGCAGGATTTCCGCCAGCTGGCGGTGGCAAGGGGCGCGGGCGGCTATCTGGTCAGACTCGGCGAGGTCGCCGATGTGGAGCTCGCAGCGGAGGACTTGCGCAGCATCGGCCGTTCCGACGGCAAAACGGGCGTGAGTCTCGGGATCGTTCCGCAATCCACCGCGAATGTGCTCGAGGTGTCCGAGGGCGTTCAGGCCGAGCTCAAGCGCGTACAGCAGACGCTGCCTGAGGATGTCGTGCTCGGGATCACTATCGATGATTCGCTGTTCGTGCGCGAATCGATCAAAGAAGTGATTCACGCCCTCGTGGTCGCGTTGTTGCTCGTGCTGGTCGTCATCTACCTGTTCTTAGGCACCGTGCGTGCGACGCTCATCCCGGCCGTGACGATTCCGGTGTCGATTATCTCCGCCAGCATCGTCATGGTTATCGCGGGTTTCTCGATCAACGTGTTGACGCTGCTCGGGGCCGTGCTTGCGATCGGCCTGGTCGTGGACGATGCGATCGTGGTGCTCGAGAACATCGTGCGGCGCATCGAGACAGGGCAGCCGCCGTTGCTCGGCGCGGTCGACGGCAGTCGTGAGATCGGTTTTGCAGTCATCGCGACAACACTCGTTCTGATCGCGGTGTTTCTCCCGATCTCTTTCATCCCGGGCAACATCGGCCGGTTGTTCGGTGAGTTCGGCATCGCGATCGCCGCGGCGATCGCGTTCTCCGCGCTCGTCTCGCTCACGTTGGTGCCGATGATGAGCTCCAAGATCTTCGCCAAAGGCATCGTGCGCGGCCGCGTCGCACACGCGGTCGACCGGTTTTTCAAATGGCTGTCGGCGTGGTACGAGCGCTCGCTGCGTAAGGCTCTTGATGCGCCAGGGCTGATCGGCCTTGCAGGTCTGGGAACCCTCGCGCTCGCCGTGATCCTGTTCAAGCTGTTGCCGTCCGAATACGCCCCCGCCGAGGATCGTCAACGCATCGTGGTGATGGTGACGGCGCCGGAGGGCTCCAGTCTGCAGTACTTGGATCGGTATTTGCGTCAGGTCGAGGCCGTCGTGATGCAGGAGGTCGAAGCGGGCAACGTGCGTCGCGTGCTGACGCGCAGCGGCAGCATTGGCGGCGGCGGAGACGTGAACGTGGGCCGCGTATTCATGGCGCTCAGCCCCTGGGACGATCGCGAGGAATCGGCGCAGCAGATTGCGGCGAGGCTGCGGCCAAAACTGCAGAATCTCGCCGGTGTGCGCGCGACGGTCGTCACGCCCGGCGCGCTGGGCATTCGCGGCGGAGGTGCTCCGGTGCAGATCGTGCTCGGCGCAGGCGACTATGAGGAACTTGCGCGCTGGCGCGACGTCCTCCTGCAGCGCGCCGCTGAGAATCCTGGCTTGACGAATCTCGATTCTGATTTCTACGCCCGCAAGCCCCAGCTGAAAGTATCAGTCGACCGCAATCGCGCGGCGGATCTCGGCGTTTCCCTCACGGCGGTCGGACGCACGCTCGAGACCATGATGGGATCGCGCGTCGCGACGACGTTTCTGAATCGCGGCGAGGAGTACAACGTGATTCTGCAGGCGCGCGATGAGGATCGCGCCACGCCGAGCGATCTGGCCAACATCTATGTGCGCTCCACGAAGAGCGACTCGCTCGTGCCGTTGTCTAGTCTGGTGCGCATCGAGGAGACAGCGGGACCGATGGAGCTCAAGCGCTTCGACAGGCTGCGCTCGATCACAATTTCCGCCAATCTCAATCCGGGTTATTCGTTGGGCGCAGCGCTCGACTACATGGAAGATCTGATTCGCGCCGAACTGCCGCCCCACGCACAGATCAATTACGACGGCGAATCTCGGGAGTTCAAGCGGTCGGGCAGCGCGCTGTACGCGACCTTCATGCTGGCGCTCGTCATCGTTTTCCTGGTGCTCGCGGCGCAGTTCGAGAGCTTCCGGCATCCGCTGATCATCATGGTTACGGTCCCGCTCGCCGTGACGGGCGCGCTGATCGGGCTGTGGTTCACCGACGGGTCCATCAACGTCTTCAGCCAGATCGGCTGCATCATGCTTATCGGGCTCGCGGCCAAAAACGGCATCCTCATTGTGGAATTCGCCAATCAACTGCGGGATCGAAACGTCGAGTTCCACGAGGCGATCATCGAAGCGGCTGCGATTCGCCTGCGTCCCGTACTCATGACGAGCCTGTGTACTGTGTTCGGCGCGATTCCGCTGCTGATCGCAACGGGAGCCGGCGCCGAAAGCCGCTCGGCCATCGGCGCGGTGGTCGTCTACGGGGTGATGTTCTCGTTATTGCTGACGTTGTACATGGTCCCTGTCGTGTACAGCTATGTTGCGCGCCGTACGAAGTCGCCGGAGTACATCGCCCATCTGATCGATCGCCTGCGCACGGGCGCCAACCCCCCGGCCGCAGACTGAGGTCGGTAAGCGGACCCGGGAGCCTTCCATCGCGCATTAAAAAGCCGGCGGTGTTGAACACCGCCGGCTTTCCGTCCCTAGCATTCGGCGACCGAATGCTCTCGCAGGAGGACTGTCCTTCTGACCGCTGCAATAGGCGTTGGTTCCAGGCAGGAAGCGACAAATTTCCTGCGACTTCCACCGCATTCTCTCAGCAATTCTGTGACAAACTCCAAGAAAAATTGAACGATTGTTGCGGACTGGCGGGCCCGCGACTCGCGCGGCGTTGGTATCATTCGCCTCCGCTTTTTGCCGACGCGACCGTGCGCCGGCCGGCAGCTTCAGCATGGCGCTTACGCCCTACCAACAACTCGAACAGGAGTTTCGTCGCCTTCACGCGTTCCGGGGAGCCGCCAGCATCCTGCGGTGGGACGCGACCGTCATGATGCCGCGGGGCAGCGCGGAGCTGCGCGGGGAGCAGCTTGCTGCGCTCGAGACCGCGTGTCACGCAATTGTGACCTCGCCGCGCGTGTCCCGTCTGCTTGATCGCGCGGAGGCCAACGCGCAGGGTCTGGAGGAGTGGCAGCGGGCCAACGTGCGCGAGATGCGGCGCGAGCGTGAGCATGCGATCGCTACGCCGCAGAATCTTGTGTCGCGGCTGGCCAAGGCGACCTCGCGCGCAGAAGTGAAGTGGCTGGAAGCGAAACAGAAGAGCGATTTCACGATCTTTGCGCCGCACCTGGAGGAAGTTGCCAGCCTGCTGCGGGACAAAGCGTCCTTGCTGGGCAAAGCCCTGAACCTCGATCCCTACGATGCGCTCGTGGATGAGTTCAGTCCGGGTCTGACTCGCGCACAGATCGATTCGATTTTCACCACGCTCGGGCGTCGCTTGCCCGGATTGCTCCAGGCGGCCATCGACGAGCAGGCCAAACGTCCACCGCTGGAAATCACGGGCCGCTTTTCAGCATCCAGGCAGCGGCAACTTGCGCACGAACTGATGAAGGCCATGCGCTTTCCGTTCGATCGGGGTCGTCTCGATGAAAGCGAGCATCCGTTCACCGGCGGCGTTCCGGGGGACGTGCGCATCACCACTCGCTTCAGTGCGACGGACCCTCTGAGCGGATTAATGGGCGTACTGCACGAGACTGGGCACGCCATGTATTACGTGGGCTTGCCGGAGGCCTGGCGAGGATTGCCGGTGGGCCGCGATCGCGGCATGGCGATTCAGGAGAGCCAGTCTCTGCTCCTTGAGATGGTTCTGTGCCGAAGCCGCGCATTTCTGACCTATCTCAAACCCATGCTGGAGCAGGCGTTCGCTGTGAGCGGTCCTGAGTGGGAGATCGAGAACCTCTATCGCCTGCTCACGCGCGTAAAGCGCAGCCTCATTCGCGTGGATGCCGACGAAGTCAGTTATCCCGTGCACATCATGCTTCGCTACGAACTGGAGGTCGAAATCCTGAACGGCGCGTTGAAGATCAAAGATGTGCCGGAAGCCTG
>DATAFY010000499.1:0-3389 GCA_036257205.1 Steroidobacter sp.
CGCTTCCGCGCGCACCTGTACGAAGCTCGTATCCGACAGGAAGGGCTCGTAGGCGAATCTCAGCCCATAGAGCAGAGAATAGCCGCTCAAAGGAAAGTACAAGTCGTCCGCACGCTTGCGTGTGAGCAGGCCGTCGGCGAAGAGCAGGCTCGTATCCTGCTGCTGGTCGGCGATCTCGAAAGTGCCGTTCAGGTACTGCAGTCCAAGCGTCCGCGTGAACCCCCGCCATCGCTCGGTGACTTCCGTCGCAGCGAGCCGCGCCATGTGAGACCGGCTCGTATCCGTCTCTTCGTCCACATAGCCGGCCCCGAAATTCACGTAACGATTGCGCAGTCCGGGTTTCGGCACGCGATAGTTCACGCCGATCTGCTCCAGTCGTCGCGAGTATTCAATTTCGCCCCCGAGCTTGTGACCGCGTGCGTTGATCCAGCGCCGTTGCACGCCAAGTCGACCGCCAGGCCCGGAGTCAGTGCTCACATACACGCTCCCCGTATAGAGCGTGCGCTTGGCGGGAACAAGCAGCACATCGATCGGGACCACTGCGTGTTGCGCGCGTTCCAGGTCTGGAGTCACGCCGACCGATGAAAAATAATCGGCGTCCACAAGCGTCTGTTGCAGGCCGAGCAACTTGTCGGCTGAGTAATACTCACCTTCTTTCCACGGCGTGTAGCGCTGCATGAATTCCTGTGGAAACTGTGCAGCGGCGTAGCGCACCGGTCCGAAGCGATAACGTCGACCCGCGTCCCACTCCAGGTTGATTTCGGCGGTGCGCGCGGCGCGAACGACTGCGATGCGGCGCTGCAGAAGTTTGGCGTCCATGAAGCCCTCATTCGCGAGCGCCGTCTCGATCTGCTGCTTGCTGCGCTCGTAGGCGCCGTGGTCGAGGCGCTCGTCGACTTTCGGTCTAAACGCTTCGATCGCTTGCTTCACCGAATCGAGCTGCGCTGCCTCACCGCTCACTTCGACCCGCGCCTCGGTCACTATCACGGGCTCGCCCGGCGTCACGCGAAATACTGCGCGATGCACCGCGGGCTCCGGCTGTTCCAGGTTGGATGCAACGCTCGCCGAGTAGTACCCGAACGGCTCGAGCGCGAGCCGGATCTCCTCGTCCGCGCGCTCGAACAGCCGTCGCACTTCGATAGCCGGCGTGTCACGCTCCTCGTACTGCTTGAGCGCAACACTTGCGCGCGCCGACTCGAGCATGTCGCCTTCCAACCCCTCGATCTCGACCGTCACCCGATCCGCACGACTGGGCGCTGGAGCCGACAGCGCGAGCAGCGCGGCCGCCGCCACACACGGCGAAAGCGCGGCCGAGCCGCCTGTGGGAGCGATCCTCATATGCTGTCAGCGCGCGACTTCACGCAGGAGGGACGTTCCGCCGGCGAGCTTGTTCCGCGAACACTGTCCTTCGCAGGCGCGTTGAAATGAAGCGCCGCTTGGGCGCTGCCGGAGACCTGTCGAATGCCGCGCGCCATGCCTGCAGATCGCCTCATTCGCGGGCACGATGCCGAGCGCGGTCGAAATGCGCGCGAACCGCAACAAATTCCGCCGCAAGGCTGGTGGGACATCGTCCTGCGCGTCAAAGATCAGCTCAACGCGGACAACGCCTCAATCATCGCGGCCGGACTAGCCCTGTACGCCCTACTTGCGATCTTTCCGGCGCTGACGGCCGTGGTGCTGCTCTATGGCTTGTTCGCCTCGCCCGAGCAGATCACGGTCCAATTGCAAGGCTTTCAGGGTCTGCTGCCGGCCGAAGGAATGGTGATCCTGCAGCGGCAGCTGACCACGCTCGCAAGCCAGCAGGGCCAGACGCTCGGCATCGGGCTCATCACCGCCGTTGCGATCGCACTGTGGAGCGCGCGCAAAGGCACCGTGGCGGTGATGGCCGCGATGAACATCGCTTATGACGAACGGGAAAAACGCGGCTTCTTCCGCCAACTGTTCGTTTCACTGGCGTTCACCGTCGGCATGGTGCTCGGGTTCGCGGTTGTCATTGCGCTCGGGGTGGCGGTCCCGGTAATCCTGAACTTTCTGCCGCTCGGCGATGCGACCGAAGTCGTGCTGCTGGTGCTGCGTTGGGCCCTGCTGTGGCTGATCGCGGCGCTCGGACTGACGATCGTGTACCGCTACGCGCCTTCCCGCACTGACGCCAAGTGGACCTGGGTGAGCTGGGGCTCGACGATCGCAGCGACGCTTTGGCTGATCGGAAGCCTCCTGTTCGCGTTCTACGTGCGTCGGTTCGGCGCAACCTACGGCGAAACCTACGGTGCGCTCGGCGGCGTCGTAATCATGCTCCTGTGGCTGTACCTGTCCGCCTTCGTGCTCATCCTGGGCGCAGAGATCAATTCGGAAATGGAGCGTCAGACGAAGCGCGACACCACCATCGGGCCGGAAAAGCCGATGGGTGAACGGGGAGCGTATTCGGCGGATACGCTCGGCCCGGCGCGCGGCGCAAAAGCCGAAGACCGAACGGCGGACCGTAGCGCGTGATTTCGAACGACCCAGCCTACCTTCCATCCGCAGCGCCGCAATGAAAGCGCTCGAACGTCGTCACGAGCATCTCGCGCGCACTCATGCCCGGCGCGGGCGGCTGGTCCAACGCCTGCGCGAGCACCTGGCCGATCAGCTCCTCAACCGAGGCGAGGCACGTCAAACACGCGGAGCGTTCGTCAGCTTTCTGCACGCCGAGGCGCGTGCGCAGCGCGCGGGCCGTAAATGACTCGCGCTGCGACGCGCGCGCATTCGCCGCACTTGCCTCCAGGACCGATACACCCGCGAGAAAGCCGAGCACGTACGCTTTGCAGCATCGACCCATTGAGCTGTGCGGATTCTCTGCGTAAGCGGCGCAGTGCGCATGCAGATCGAGCGCGGAAAACGGTTCGCCCCGCGCAGCCCAGGGGACGTTCAGTGCGGCGAGCAATAGAACTGCGAGTCTGGAGGCATGATGCATGTGCGCCTGCTTACTTGCGACGATCAAGCGACGCGCCTTCGAATACGGTGTGGTCTTCAGACCCCTTCTCGCGGCAACGGTGCGCTTCACTGTCCTGGCGGGCGCGCACATAGAAGCGCCCGACCGCGAACCCAAGCAGTCCGGCCGTCGTGGACGCAAGCAGGACGCCCGATTTCGCAGCCGCAAGGAGTGCATCATCGGCGAACGCAAGCGTCGCGATGAAGATCGACATCGTAAAGCCGATGCCGCCTAGGCAGCCGACGAGCAACACGCTCGGCCAGTTCACGTCGGCGGGCAAGCGGCACCACCCCAAACGCACGGCGGTCCAGCTCCCGACCAGGATGCCGATGGGCTTGCCAAGCACGAGCGCAAGAAATGTCCCTAGCGCAATCCGATGCGCGCCTGCTCCCCCAATATCGACCACGCCCCTCAGATTCAC
>DATAFY010000537.1:0-3876 GCA_036257205.1 Steroidobacter sp.
GCCGCAAGCGCGACGAGGGCGTCATCAATCAGGTGGAGTTCATCGACGCGCGCAGCGCTCTGACGAGCGCCGAGCTCAATCTGAACCTCACACGCTTCGAGGTGCTCGCGCGCGGCGCCGAGCTCGAACATGCGACCTCATCAGGCGATTTGCCGCTGATTCCCGGAGTCTGAATTCCATGCGCATCCGCCCTCTCGCCGCAACGCTCACGAGCGCCGTACTGCTGAGCGCGTGCCGCCCCGCGATCGAAGAGAGCGCGCCGGCGCCGACGCCGGTGCGAGCGACAGCCGCCGTCGAGGGTCCGGGCGCGCCTCTCATCCAGACCAACGGGCTGCTCGCCAACAAGGACGAGATCCGGCTGTCCTTCAAGGTCGGGGGCGTCGTGCGCAGCATCAGCGTGCGGGAGGGGCAGCGCGTCCGCAAAGGGCAGCGCCTCGCCGAGATCGAGCGCACCGAAATCAACGCGCAGGTCGAGCAGACGCGTCAGGCTTACGCCAAGGCTCAACGCGACCTCGAAAGAGGGGAGCGTCTTTACGGCGACAAAGTCATCAGCCTGGAACAGCTGCAGGACCTGCGCACTCAGGCCGCGGTCGCCGAGGCGGCTCTGCAATCCGCCGAGTTCAATTCGAGTTACGCCGCAATCATCGCGCCGCGCGAAGGAATCATCATGCGACGCCTCGCCGAAGAGCGTGAGCTTGTGGCCGCGGGCAGCCCCGTCATCGTTCTCGGCGCTCATGACGCAGGCTTCGTCGTGCGCGCAGGCCTCGCGGACCGGGAGGTGGTGCAGTTCAGGTTGGGCGACGCGGCTGAAATCAGCCTGGACGCCCTGCCTGGGACGACGCTCAAAGGGAAAGTGACGGAGGTAGCCGGCGCTGCCGATCCCACCACTGGAATGTTCGGCGTTGAAGTGTCGCTGGAGCCGACGAATCTGCCGCTGCGCAGCGGTCTGGTCGCAAAACTCACGTTGTCGCCCGCATCGGCGCGCACACGCACGCGCGTATACGTTCCCATCGGGGCCGTAGTCGAAGGCGAGGGGCGCACTGCGCGCGTGTTTGTGATCGACAACCAGACGGCGCGGCGCCGCGATGTGGAGGTCGCATTCATCGAAGGTGAACGCGTAGCGCTCGAGAGCGGGTTGGCTCCAGGGGAGCAGATCGTGACCGACGGAGCACAGTACCTGGAAGACGAGGAAGCCGTGACGATCGCCGAAGCCGCCGTCGCTCACCAGCCGGCTGAATGACTTAGCCCGCGGCATTACTGGACAAACGCGCGAGATCGCCGCTTTGAGCTTGCTCGAATTTCCCATCCGACGCTACCAGTTCACGCTGGTCGCGTTTGCAATGCTCGCCGCCGTGGGCGTCACGTCCTACATGAACATCCCCCGGCAGGAAGATCCTTATTTCCCGATCTCAGCGTTTCACATCGTGGTGAAGTATCCCGGCGCCGAGCCCATCGACGTCGAGCGGCTGGTTGTGAAGCCGATCGAAGACCGGCTGAGCGAACTGGACGATATCAAGAAAATCGAGTCCTTCAGCAACGACAGCGTAGCGGTCATCCTTCCGCGGTTCTTCAGCTCGATCAACAGGGAAACGAAGTACGAGGAGGTGGTGCGCGAGGTCAATGCGCTTCGGCCGACGCTGCCGGCCGAGGCCACGGTCGAGATACGCAAGGTCAATCCAGGTCTGGTCAATATCGTCCAGTTCGCATTGATTTCGGACGACGCGCCTTACGCCGAGCTGGAGGATTACGCGCGCGACCTGAAAGACCGACTGAAGACCGTCGTTGGGGTGCGCACGTCGCAAACTTGGGCGCATCCCGCCCGCGAGTTGCGCGTCGCCCTAGATCTACCGAGGATGGCGCAGCTGCGCATTGCGCCCTCGCGCGTAATTCAGGCCCTGCAGAGCGAAAACGCCACAGTGCCCGGCGGCTCGATCGATGTCGGCAGCCGCAATTTCAGCCTCAAGACCTCGGGTAGTTACACAAATCTCGATGAGGTTCGCGACACCGTGGTCGCCGCGGCCGAAGGTCGCAGCGTGCGAGTCCGCGACATCGCCGAGGTGAGCTGGAGCACGCAGGAGCAAACGTACGTCGGCCGCTACAACGGCAGGCGCGCGGTCTTCGTCACCGCGAATCAGAAAGACGGCTACAACATCTTTGAGGTGCGCCGGCGCATTCTTGAAAAGGCGCGGCAATTCGAGCCGCAACTGCCGAAGCGAATCCGGCTCGAGCTTGGGTTCGATCAGTCGGAGAATGTCGAGCGACGCCTCGATAGGCTGACGACGGATTTCGGGATCGCCATTGCGCTTGTGGCGCTCACGCTGTTGCCCCTCGGACTGCGCGCGGCGAGCATCGTCATGATCTCGATTCCTTTGTCTATCGCCGTCGGCGTCACGGTGCTGCATTTCGTGGGCTTTTCGCTCAACCAGTTTTCGATCGCCGGATTCGTCGTCGCGCTGGGTTTGCTGGTCGACGACTCGATCGTCGTAGTGGAGAACATTGCGCGCACTTTGCGCGAGGGTCGTACGCGTACGCAGGCGGCGATCTTCGCCACGCGTCAGATCTTTCAGGCGATTCTGGGCTGCACCGCCACGGTCGTGTTCGCGTTCCTGCCTTTGATGCTCATCGCAGAGGACGCCGGCCGCTTCATTCGCGTGCTGCCCACGGCCGTATTGGCCTGCGTGGGCGCATCGCTGCTCGTCGCGCTCACGATCGTGCCTTTTCTGGCGAGCAGAATCCTCAGCAGAAAACAGGCGCCGCACGGCAACCGCGCGCTCGCGGCGGTGACCACGGCCATCCATCGCTTTTACCAGCCTCTGCTGCATCGCGCGCTTGCGAAGCCGCGCCTGACCGTCTGGGGTTCGCTCGCCGCATGCCTGGTCGTCATGGTCGGCGTCGGCGCCGCGATCGGCTTCAGCCTGTTCCCCAAGGCCGATACGCCGAATTTCCTCATTTTGGTGAACGCACCGGACGGCAGCAGTCTTGCCGAGACGGACCGCGCCCTTCGCTTCGTCGAGAAGAAGCTCGCGTCCATGCCCGAGGTTCGCTCGTATTTCACGAATCTTGGGCACGGCAACCCCAAGATCTACTACAACGAGCTCGGGAACGAGGGGGACTCCAGCTATGGCGATGTATTCGTCACGCTGAAAAGTTACGACGCTCGCAAGACCCCGCAACTGCTCGAACAGTTGCGGCAGGAGCTCAAGGGATACCCGGCCGCCCGCATCTACGTGCATGAGTTCGAGAACGGCCCGTCGGTCCCCGCGCCCATCGGGATTCGAGTGGTCGGCGAGGACCTCGACACGCTATACACGCTCTCCGCGCAGGTGGAGAAACTGATCCGCGAGACGCCAGGGACGCGCGATGTGGAAAACCCGATCCGCATGCGGCGCACGAACCTGCGGCTCAAAGTGGACTCGCACAAAGCTGCGCTGTTGGGCGTTCCTATGGTGGAGTTCGATCGCGCGGTCAGACTCGCAATCGCCGGCGTTCCCGCGGGCCGCTTCAAAGACGCGAACGGCGAGCAGTACGACATCATGGTGCGCACTCCCATAGCAGAACGCCCGGACGTGCGCGCGCTCGACCAGATCAGGATCCCAACGGCCAACGGCGCCGCCCTGCCTCTGAGCCAATTCGCGAGCGTCGAGTTCAGCGCGGCGCCGACGAAGATCGACCGGTACAGCCGCGAGCGCGCCGTGAGAATCGACGCGCAGGTCGCGAACGGCTTCAAGACGGACAAAGTCACCGCCGCGGTGCTTGCCCGACTCGATCAGATGCACTGGCCGCGCGGCTACCATTACGTCCCGGGCGGCGAACTCGAGTCACGCGCAGAGAGCTTCGGTGGTCTGCAAACGGCGATGATCGTCGCCTTGTTCGGGA
>DATAFY010000555.1:0-5471 GCA_036257205.1 Steroidobacter sp.
CTGTCGCCGTCGGCGCACGCAGCCTCCTCGACAGAGGATCCCTCGCCGGGCTGGTGGGAGGACATGATAGGACCAGGCCGGCCCATCGACACACGGCGTTTTTTCGTCATTTGCGTGAACTCGCTCGGCAGTCCCTTCGGATCGACCTCGCCGTCCTCGATCAATCCCGCCACGGGCGAGCCCTACCGCCTCACCTTCCCAGTTCTCACGGTTGAAGACATCGCCCGCGCTGGACATGAAGTCGTCGCCTCTTTGGGCGTCGCGAAACTTGCCGCCGTCGTCGGTCCGTCGCTCGGCGGGATGACCGTACTCGCGTACTGCGCCTTGTTCCCGAACCAGGCGCGCGCCGTCGTGTCGATTTCCGCCACTGCGCGCTCACGGCCGTTCTCGATCGCTCTTCGGTCCCTGCAGCGTGAAATCATCCGGCGCGATCCGGCCTGGCGGGAGGGCAACTACACGACGGATGCGATCCCCGTTCAGGGAATGCGGCTTGCTCGCAAGCTTGGAATGATCACTTACCGCTCCGCCCGTGAGTGGCAGCTGCGTTTTGGGCGCGAGCGGGCCAACGTCGAACGCAAACCAGGAGATCCGTTCGGCATCGATTTCGAGGTTGAGTCCTACCTCGAAAACCACGCGGCCAAGTTCACGGGACAATACGACCCCAACTGCTACTTATACATTTCCCGCGCAATGGACCTGTTCGACCTCGCGGATCACGGTGGGTCAGTCGGGGAGGCGCTGAAGCGCTTCACGGTCGAGCGCGCGCTGATCATGGGCGTGGAGACGGACCTGCTTTTCCCCATCGATCAGCAACAGGAGCTCGCCGACGGACTCATTGCGGGGGGCGTGGACGTCGAGTTCGCCCGCCTTGATTCGCTTCAGGGCCATGATTCCTTCCTGGTGGACATGGATCGGTTTCGGCCGATCATTGCTGATTTTCTGCGAAGGCTTTAGAGGCGCATGCTGATCGGCGGGAAACTCGATAATTCGAGTTGCTTGACGCTGCTATCCGCTTCAGATTCTCGCCCATCTTCGCCTCGCCCCCGCTACAATCGCGCGCGACCGGAGCGTTCTGCGATCCACGAGCCCTGATGAACAAAGCCAGCGTTGCTCAAGAGGCCCCTTGCGAGATTCGTCTCGGTCAGGTGGGACTTGCGCAATTGCGGCTTCACACGCTCGACGCTGAGGCTGTCCACTCCGAACTCGCGGCGCGCACGGCGGCCGCTCCGCAGCTCTTTGAACGAGCCGCCGTCTGCCTCGATCTGTCGAGGCTTGATGCACTTCCAGCCGCCGACGAAATGCGCTTACTGTTCGGGGCGATACGTCGGGCCGGATTTTTCCCCGTCGGGCTCATGCAAGGGACGGCTGGGGTCGATGCGCTTGCGCGCGAGTTGGACCTGCCGGCGCTCGGTCAGTGGCGAGGCGCGCCTAAGCCCGCGCTGGGTGCGCTGTTGAAGGACATCAGTCCGCCCGGCAAATCGGCGCCGCCGCAAGAGACCGCCCGGCCGGCCTTGGCCGCACCGGTTGCAGATGCGCCGACCAGCGCGCTGTTTCAGCAGCAACCGGTACGCTCTGGCCAGCGTGTTTACGCCCGCCACCGCGATCTGATCGTCGCAGCCGCCGTGGGCGCAGGCGCCGAGGTGATGGCCGATGGTTGCGTGCACGTTTACGGGTCTTTACGCGGCCGCGCGCTGGCAGGCGCGCGCGGGGATTTCGACGCGCGCGTGTTCTGCCAGGAATTCAACGCTGAGCTCGTCTCCATTGCCGGCGTATTTCGCGTATTTGAAACGATCCCGCCTGAGCTCGCCGGCAAGCCCGTGCAAGCCTGGCTCGACGGCGATGATCTCCACTTCTCCCGTATAGGCGCATAGCGCAGGAGGCCAACAGCATGTCCGCCATCCTCTCAGACTCTCCGACGCCGCTCGCCGCGCCATCGCCGCGATTAACCGAGGTCATCGTCGTGACTTCCGGGAAAGGCGGCGTGGGTAAGACGACGACGTCTGCGAGCCTAGCGTGCGGACTTGCGCGGCGCGGCAAGAAAGTTGCAGTCATCGACTTCGACATCGGGCTGCGCAATCTCGATCTTGTGATGGGCTGCGAGCGTCGCGTCGTATACGACTTCGTCAACGTCATTCAGGGCGATTGCACGCTCAAGCAGGCGCTGATCAAGGACAAGCGGATCGATTCGCTATTCGTGCTGGCGGCCTCTCAGACGCGCGACAAGGATGCGCTGTGCGCCGAGGGCGTGCGCCGAGTGCTCGATGAGCTGGCCTCGGAAGGATTCGATTACGTTCTCTGCGATTCGCCGGCCGGCATCGAGAAGGGCGCGCATCTTGCGATGTATTACGCCGATCGCGCGATCGTGGTAGTGAATCCCGAGGTCTCCTCCGTGCGCGACTCGGATCGCATCCTGGGGCTGCTCGCGAGCAAAACGCATCGCGCCGAGAAAGGCGAAGGCCGCGTGAAGGAGCATCTGCTGCTTACGCGCTACAGCCCGCGCCGCGTCGTTGCGGGGGAAATGATGAGCGTGAACGATGTAAAGGAGATACTAGGCATCGACGTGATCGGCGTGATTCCGGAATCGCCCGACGTGCTTGCGGCTTCGAACGCCGGTACGCCCGTCATTCTCAACGAGGAGAGCGACGTCTCGTGCGCTTATGAGGACGCCGTGTGCAGGCTCCTGGGCGATGAGCTGGCGCTGCGCTTCCTCGACGAACCGAAGAAGGGCATTCTCGCCCGCATCTTTGGAGGCTGAACATGGGGTTGCTCGCTTTATTCCGACGCCCGCCATCCACCGCGAATGTCGCCAAGGAACGGCTGCGCATCATAGTCGCACAGGAGCGCAGCAGCCGCGGCGGCCCCGATTACCTGCCGCTATTGCGCGGCGAGCTGCTCGAGGTGATTCGTAAATACGTCAAGGTCGAGCCCGAAGCGATCCAGATCAACCTGGAAAAGGAAGAAGGTCACGACGTGCTGGAATTGTCCGTCGCCCTGCCGGAGAAGGCCGAGGCTTGAGGCGCTTTGCGCGGCGCGCGTGTTTGCGACTGAGCACGCGTCGGCGTCTGACGTGGAGCGACTCATGTCTCACAGACTACCGTGAGCGCTGACGCCCCCGAGCCGCTGTTGACGTGCAGGGAGCACGAGGCCATGCGCGCAGCCGTCAATGCGGGCGCGTCCACGCTCGAGTGTTCGCTTGACCTTGGCTGCTCGATGACGACCTTGGAGCTGGACGGCGGGGGTTGGCGATGGCGGGGGCGGCGCTTCCCCTTCCTCGAGGTGTGCAAAGAAAGGACTATCTACTACTGGACGGGTGCAGCCTTCGAGCCCGCGGCGCGGTTCACCACCTCACTCGTCAAGCTCGTGCCGACCGTATGGGGCCCCCCAACGTTCGAGATCGACGGCGTGAAGATGCTCCCGACGCTGCGCGTTTCGCCGTACGCCGATGCAGCGAACAAGGTTAGTCTCATCCAGCCTGGCGGCAAGACCATCCTCGATACCTGCGCAGGGCTCGGCTATTTCGCAGCATGGTGCCTGAAGGAGGGAGCGGCGCGCGTGAGGTCTTTCGAGAAGAACGCGGATGTGCTCTGGCTGCGCAGCCTCAATCCCTGGTCGCCGCCCCCGAGCGAAAGACTGACCCTCACCAATTCGGATATCGCCCAGGAGATCGGCAAGCTGCCTGCGCAGTCGTTCGACGCCGTCCTGCACGACCCGCCACGTTTCGGACTCGCAGGGGAGCTGTATTCACAGGCGTTCTACGACCATCTTGCGCGCGTGCTGCGTCGCAAGGGCCGACTCTTCCACTACACAGGAACGCCCAACAAGCTCACGACCGGACGCGATGTGCCGAGAGAAGTGGCGCAGCGGCTGCGGCGTGCGGGCTTGAGTGCGGAGCTGAGCGGGGACGGCGTTCTGTGCGCGAAGCAATGAGAGTTGTCCGCCTGAGCTGCCCGTGTGGGCATGCGCTGCGCCGCTCGAGGCGCGAGGCTCGAACGTGGGGCTCGAGTCTCGGATCGTGCGATCCCTTCAGCGTTTCGCGAGGATGAGGGAAATCGTGCGGCGTGATGGTCACGACGCCGTCACGCTCGGCGCTGGATGTCGCATCGCGCTCGCTTGAGGCGACTGTCATTGAGCGCACGCGAAACCCCGCCGCCCGAACGCGCCCAGGTCGGCGGCGCACCGGTCGGTCTCTTGTGAGCTCTTGCGCATCGAAGTGTCCGTTGCCCGAAGCCCCGAAGGGCTCCGAAGTCGCGATGCATCCCCGCCAGAAACGCACCAAGAGCTTTCGCCGCGCTACGCGAACGGAGCATACGAGAAATCTGGACGTCTTCATGCCGCTGTTGCATTGGGGCCCAGTTGTGCAGCATTTGCTTCTGATCGTTTGCCGTTCACCAGCCGCTGGTCACGCGATTTCGCTCCGGGCGCCAGGCTCTTCTCCGAGCGATGGTGGAACAACCGCCACGACGCTTTGCTTACTAGAAGGGCGGTATGAACGCGGCGGAGCGAGTATGAAACTACGAATCGTCGTCGCCGATGAACGTCGAGCGATTTTTTTCGACGCCTCCAGGGCCGGCGAGCCCTTGACGGCGCGCGGGTCGATGCAGAACGAGGCCGGCGGCCTCAAGGACATTGATCTCGAAACAGATCGCAAGGGTCGTCGCTTCGGCGGCGCCTCAGGAATCCCGCACGGCGACATCATCACGGCGTGGATGGCGAGCGCAGCACGGAGCGGCACGAACTTGCGCAGTTTGCCCGGGATGTGGCTCAGCGCATCGACAAGGATCGCATCCATCGGAAGTTTGACAAGGTCGTGCTCGTGGCGGCGCCTCGCATGCTCGGGCTATTGCGGCGCTCGCTGTCCACGCCCACGGCGGCGCTGCTCGTCGGCGAAGTGCCCAAAGACCTTGTACAGCAAGGGCCCGAGGCGGTTCTAAGCGCCCTACCGCAGCACGCGTTTTCAGAACTTCAGTAGGATGCGCAACGCAGCGCAGCTTACGCCATCGCCTCGGTCACGAGCTCGCGTTCCTGGCAATGTTGTGCGCCAAGCGTGAAGAAAAAACGCGCGCCCGCGCCGGGTTTTGAATCGGCCCACGTCAGTCCGTCGTGCTTTGCGATGACGCGTCGCACTGTGGCGAGACCCAGGCCGGCGCCCGCGAACTCGGCGTCGGAATGAAGACGCTGGAACGGCTTGAAGAGTCGGTGAGCATTGCCGGGATCGAAGCCGGCGCCGTTGTCGCGCACACAGAAGACCCAGCCTCCCGCATCGTCCGGGCGGCAGGTGAAGGAGATCTCCGCGTTATCGCGCTTCGACGAATACTTCCATGCATTTGCAAGCAGGTTCTCGAGGGCGACGCGCATGAGTCCTTCGTCTGCGTTCACGACCATTGGCCCGGCAATGTGCATTTTGACCCGCCTGTCCGGGTCCGTGAGCTGCAACTCGTGCAGGATCGTTCGCGCCAGATCGGCCAAATTGC
>DATAFY010000561.1:0-5111 GCA_036257205.1 Steroidobacter sp.
TTCAGCTTTCGCTTCGTTCCCGACCTCGTATTGCGCGATCCCCGCGCCGAGGTAGGAGCCGAAGAAGTCCGGGTTGAGGTCGATCGCTTGCTGGTAATGCGGGATGGCCTGTTCCGGCTGTTTTTGGGCGAGCGCCAGTTCGCCGAGGAATTCGTGGAATCGACCTTCTCGGGGCTCGATTTTCAGCGCTTCGCTGGTGAGCGTCTGCTTTGCGGAGAAATCCTTTTTGCGCGCGGCGACCATCGCCTGCTCGAATTTTTCGTACGCCGGCGCGATCTTACGCAACGGTTGCACCTTCGCTTCGTAGCGTTCCTGACCCATCTCCCCGCCCGCCCCCAGTTTCTGCGCCGTCGCCCGGTTGCGCGTCACGCGCTCCTCGGAAGGCGGATGAGACGCGAACAGCCCTTCGAGCCAGGTGCGGCTCTTGTCTCCCTGTTGCTGCGCCAGCTGCACGAACGTCTCCTGCAACGTCACCGCGCCCTGTGGGTCGTAGCCCGCGCGCTTCATGTACTTCATGCCGTACTCATCGGCCTCCAGCTCCTGGTCGCGGCTGTACTTCTGCTGGATCAGCTGCGCCCCCAATCCCGCACCCTGGAGCGCGAGATTCGCGACATTCGCGTCGACCCCGCCGATCGCCGCGCCGATCTGCGCCGCCGCCATGCCGACCTGCATTAGTGCGCCGCGTTCTTGCGCCTTCGCCCCGTGACGCGCCGCCGCATGCACGATCTCATGACCCAAGACCGCTGCAAGCTCCGCCTCATTCTTGAGATCGCTCAACAGGCCGATGTTCACGGCGATTTTGCCGCCGGGCAGCGCCCACGCATTCGGCACCGGGTTGTCGAGTACGACGAACTCGTATGGGAGCTTTCGATCCGCCGCTGCGGCGAGCTTCTGGCCGATCTCGTTTACGTAGGCGCTCAATTCCGGAAGCACATCGAAGTCGCCGCCCTGGCTTTGCTGCGTGGGCGCGTAGTACTGCTCGCCCATCTTGATTTCCTGGCCCTCGGAGACGAACTGGATCTCTTTCTTGCCTGTCACTGGATTCACGCCGCAGGCGCTGAGAGATAGAGCAAGCAGGGCCCATAAAGCGAAACGGACGACTCGCATATCGTTCACCACGTACAAGCTACGCAGCTGCGTAGTTTTCCACTCGCGAACATCACGATCGGGGCCGGGAGCTAGTTCCCTTGCGCGATCCTCCCGCATTCCAACGCATGCGGCGGGAACTGGCCTAAGGGCAGTCTTGAGCGCGGCGACGACCTTCTCCACACTCGCACGGACTGAAATGGTTTCAGGGAGCGGTTATGGCCGAGCAACGGGGCAATCGGAGCAGTCGTGTGGCGCGAATATCGGTGGTGATCCTCACAGTGATTCTTTTGGGCATCGTGGGTTGGACGTTTTTTGCGCTCTCCTGGGCGTACTCTGAGGGCGAGCGCGCCGGGGTGCTTCAAAAGTTCTCGCGCAAGGGGTGGGTATGCAAGACGTACGAAGGCGAGCTTGCCCAATACGTGGTCGGCGGGATGGCGCCGCAGATCTGGCATTTCAGCACTCGCGAGGAGCAACTCGCGCGACGTCTTTCCAAGGCGGTCGGCCAGCAGGTCCGGGTGCACTACACTGAGCATCGAGGCGTGCCGACGACGTGCTTCGCGGAGACGCCGTACTTTGCGGAAGACTTCGAGGTAGTGGAGCGATAGTCATGGGCGGCGCCGTATACGATTTCGAGGCCAAGTCGCTCGCAGGCAAGCACACGTCGCTGCGCGAGTACTCAGGGAAGGTGATGCTCATCGTCAACACGGCGAGCAAGTGCGGCTTCACGCCTCAATACGAGGCGCTCGAAGTGCTGTATGAGAAGCACCGCGATCAGGGCTTCGTCGTGCTTGGCTTTCCGTGCAATCAGTTCGGCGCCCAGGAGCCGGGATCGGAGCAGGAGATCGCAGCGTTCTGCGAGAAGAACTTCGGCGTCAGTTTTCCGATGTTCGAGAAGATCGAGGTGAACGGTGCGAACGCGCACCCGCTGTATCAGTGGCTGAAGAAGAGCGCGCCGGGTCTGCTCGGAAGCGAACGAATCAAGTGGAATTTCACGAAATTCCTGATTGATCGCGCGGGCGCCGTAGTGGAGCGGTACGCGCCCATGACCAAGCCCGAAGACCTCGAAAGAGATGTTGAGAAGCTGCTCTAGGGCCGCGCCGCACTTCTCGCGGGTCTTGGGGAATTGCATCGCGGACGCAGATGGGAGGCGGGAGTCGGCGCGCTCAGCTTTTCGGATTACCCGCGGTCTGGTCGATTGCACTGCCGTACACAACGTCTATCGCGGCGACTTGCTCGCCGAATTCGAAGACATTGTTCAGACACAACGCTGCTTGGCATGGGCAGCGCGTGGACGATCGAGCAGTTGCGCACCGTGCAGACGGACGCTTGGCGAAGCGGATCGCGGATGGTGCGAGTGTTCCCGATGCCCCGCTGCCGAAGAGCTATCCGCGATCCCCGGCCAAGTGTGCTCTAGTGTCTCTCCGCCGATTGCGAGTGCTGGCCGCCCGGACGAGAAATGCCGCCAAGGGCTTCACCGGCTTCGTCCTGTGCGCTGGCGTCGATCGCAATGTCGCCGATCGAAAGGATGCCCACCAATCGCTTGTCACGGTTCAAGACGGGTAGTCGGCGGACGCGGATATCCGCCATGTTTTGAGTGACTTCATCGATCGATTGGTCATCGAAGCAGTATTTCACTTCGCGGCTCATGACCTCGCGGATGGAAGTCTCTGGCCCCAGGCCTTGCGCTACGGCGCGCACCGCGATATCCCGATCAGTAATCATCCCCACGAGCCGGTCGTCTTCTTCCACTGGGAGCACGCCGATATCGAGCTCAGCCATCAGGTTGGCGGCGTCGCGAATGTTCTGATCCGGCCGAACAAGTCGCACGTCGCGCGTCATCGCTTCTCTTACTTTCATAGCGGTCTCCTTGTGCAGGCAAGCGCGCTCGAGCGCGCCTGATATTCAAAACTAACTCATGGCGCGCGGCCCGGTTCCGGAGCCGGTCGACCGCTTTTTTCGCGTGGTCGGGCGTCAAAAGAGCGCTGTACCGAACGGCGCGCGCTTGTCATCATGCCGTCCGCGTGAGCGTTGGCGATTCGAACAAGCACAAGCTGACGGCCCCGATATGAATGCACAAGTCTCTTCTCAGGGCGTCTCTCTGCTGCAACGCGCAGCCTTAGGGTGCTGCGCCTGGTCTGAGCGGTGGATTCCGGACGCTTATGTCTTTGCGGCGCTTGCGGTCATGCTCGTGTCCGCCGCTGCGCTCGTGCTCGGCGCTTCGCCCGCATCCGCCGCGGCTGCATTCGGGGATGGGTTCTGGAGCCTCATCCCATTCACGATGCAAATGAGCTTTGTGATCATCGGCGGCTATGTGGCGGCGAGCTCGCCGCCTGCAGCACGCGCGATCGAAGCACTGGCCGTTTTGCCCACGACAGGGCGCGGCGCCGTGTGTTTGGTGGCGACGGTGAGTCTGCTCACTTCGCTCCTGCACTGGGGATTGAGCTCGATCCTCGGCAGTCTTCTCGTGCGCGCGCTCGCCCGCAGGACGGAGCTTCGAATGGACTATCGTGCGGCCGGCGCGGCGGCTTATCTCGGCTTGGGATCTGTGTGGGCCATGGGACTGTCCTCATCAGCGGCGCTGCTGCAGGCGAACCCGGCGAGCATGCCGCCCGCACTGCTCGCGATCACCGGCGTCATTCCTTTCAGCGAAACCATTTTTTTGTGGCAGTCGGTTGCGCTCACGACGGTGCTGATCGGGATCTCCATTGCGGTCGCATGGCTCACCGCTCCTCGCGCCGATCAGGCGCTCACTGCGCAAGAACTCGGGGTCGCGCTCGACTCACCGGCTCCTGCGCCGTCCGTACGCACTCGCCCCGGCGAGTGGCTAGAGTACAGCCCGCTGCTGAATGTGCTGATCGCTGCGCTCGGGCTGGCGTGGCTGGTCCGCGAGTTCGCGACGAAGGGGGCGATGTCCGCGATCTCCAACCTCAACACTTACAACTTCATGTTTCTGATGCTCGGGATGCTGCTTTGCTGGCGTCCGCGCGCGTTTCTAGACGCTGCCGCACGCGGCGTGCCGAGCGTGACAGGCGTGTTGATCCAATTTCCGTTCTACGGCGGAATCGCTGCCATCATTACCGGGGCCCTGGGCGCCGATGGGTTCAGCATCGCGCATAAGCTGTCGAACTTCTTTTCGCAAACGGCGACGCGGGACAGCTTTCCAGTACTGATCGGGACGTACTCCGCCGTGCTGGGATTTTTGGTGCCTTCCGGCGGGGGCAAGTGGATCATCGAGGCGCCCTACGTCATGCAGGCCGCCAAGGATCTTCAGGTGCATCTCGGCTGGGCGGTTCAGGTATACAACGCGGCCGAGGCGCTGCCCAACCTCATCAATCCATTCTGGATGCTGCCGCTGCTCGGCATCCTCGGCCTCAGAGCGCGCGAGGTGGTGGGCTTTACGATCGTGCAGTTCCTCGCGCATGCGCCGACCGTTCTCGTCTTGCTATGGTTGCTCGGCAAGACGCTCGACTACAGTCCGCCCATAGCGCCCTAGCGCTCGAGTCGGCAGTTCTGCGTCATCGATCCAACAGCTCTGAGGCCACGCGCTCGCGGAGCGCGGGAGTTATGCCCGCGGCGCTTTCGAGATATGCGTCAAGGCCGCCGAAGGTCTCTTCGATGACCTCGAATGCGCCCTCCAGAAAAGCGACGTCCGCGCTGAACAGCACTCGGCGGACGTCCTCAGGCATCGCGAGCAAAGGCTTGTGTGAGTCGGCCAGGCCGAGTTGTGCGGCCTGCTGCGCGCGGATGAACTGCTCGAAGTCTCCCACCTCGTTTGTCAGCAGGTAGTCCTCGACAACGGTCTCGTGCGGCACGCCCAGCGTGCGCAGAAGAACGGCGATGGCGAGGCCCGTTCTGTCTTTACCGGCCGCGCAGTGCACGACCAGCGGCGAGCGTCCGTTTGCGAGACAGTCGAACATTCCGCGGATGCGCGGCGCCATCCAAGCAGGCAGCGCGCGATACATATCGATCATCGCCTTGAACATCCCGGAGCCCGTGCGTGGGCGTTCGGCCGCATAGGTGCG
>DATAFY010000570.1:0-5363 GCA_036257205.1 Steroidobacter sp.
CAGCGGGCGCTAGGCTGGAAAGGAACAGGAGGTCCGTATGACCAGGCATCTCGTCACTCTCGCCGTGTTGTTGTCGGCATCCGTTTTCGTAGCCGCAAGCAGCGTCGGTGAAGCCGGGTCCGGCGGCGGGTTGGTCGTCCACGAGTGGGGGACCTTTACGTCCATCGCCGGCGAGGATGGCCGGGCCGTTCAGTGGCTTCCTCAGTCAGGTCCGACCGACCTGCCGGACTTCGTCGGCCGTATCGACTGCCGCTTGAAGGGATCGCTTTCGGGCACGGTCCGGATGGAAACACCGGTCATCTACTTCTACTCGCCGCGCGAGACGACGGTGAACGTGAACGTCCGATTCCGCCAGGGTGTCATCACCGAATGGTTTCCGCGGCCGGGGGGCGCTTCAGGGAGCACAATCAACGATGCGTTCCGCGGGGACATCGCCTGGACGAACGTGAAGGTGATGCCCGGCGCCCGTGCGCAGTTTCCTGTCGAACCCAAGCCTCATCACTATTACGCCGCGCGCGAGACCGACGCAGCACCGCTGCGGGTGGGATCCGAGCAGGAGCGATTCCTGTTCTATCGCGGCATTGGCCGCATTCCACCCCCCATCACCGCCCGCCTGACCCCGGACGGCCAGATCATGGTCGGTCACACCCATGGTGCCGCGCTCGGCGACATCATCCTTTTCGAGAGTCGCGACGGGGCGATGACGTATCGGGCATGGCACACATCGGCTGCTCGCGTTGCTTTCAATCCGCTGGAATTGGAAGGCGAAGGTGCATCACCTCAGGCGCAGCTTCAAAAGATGCTCGTGGCGCATGGGCTGTACCCGAGGGAAGCCCAGGCGATGGTCGAGAGCTGGCGCGACTCGTGGTTCGAACAGGGCACGCGACTCTTTTACATCGTGTCGAACGAAGCCATCGACACGATCCTGCCACTACAGGTGGACCCTCAGCCCGATCAGATTGCGCGTGTCTTTGTTGGCCGCCTCGAGATCGCCACGCCGGCCACCCTGCGTGGAGTAAAAACGGCCCTGGAGCAAAACGACCGCGTGAAGCTCGCGCAGTACGGGCGCTTTTTGGATCCGATCGGCAGACAGCTGATGGGGAGCCTTCCCGAGGCCGAACGTCCGGCGATGGGGCGCCGCCTCCAGTTGGCGTACTCGTCCTTAGCGCCGGCGGCGAGCACGTGCCGATCGGGCGCGTATTGGTAGGCCGCGACTTCAGCTCGTATCGGTAGGGCGCAACTTCAGTCGCGCCTTACTCTAGCGTCCGACGAACTTCCGCGCGTGCTGGAGCTCGCGGCGGTCGGTGTCCGGTTCGTTGGCTACCTGCAGCAGTTGCTTGTAAAGAGCCATCGCTCTGGCGCGATTGCCGGCCGCCTCCGCCGCTCGAGCCGCACCGTATAGGCCGCGGAAGCGATTCGGTTCCTTCTTACTAGTCGCCTCGAACTCGACGAGCGCTTCTGACGCGCGTCCCGCCTCGAGAAGCATGTAACCGAGCAGCTCGCGTGCCGGCGCAAGTGGACCCGGTGAAACGGCTGATTTGTCTGTTTGATCCTCAGCTGCCGCCGCCTCGCGGAGTTGAACGATCGCGCCATCCTTGTTCCCTTCGGCGAACGCGACCCACGCGGCCGCAATGCGGCGCTGGATTTCGACTTGCTCTGTCCAGTAGGCGTCCTGCATCGACTTCAGCGTGTCGCGCAGCGCCGCGAGTCGTTCGATATCTGAGGCGGCGGTTTTCGGATTGCCAGAACGGGCCGCGCCGACAGCACGCGCGAAATGGGTGATCGCTTCGGTGTACGGCGTCTTTGCCGGACGAACCGGCAGAGCTGCGGCGTCTGCCCACGCTTCCCGCTCGAGCGCGTATCGCGCGGGGATCGCTGCGACGGCAAAAGCACCGGCGCCGGCAGCACCGACGGCGATACCGTCAGCGCCCTGCACGAGTGTGAGGGCTCGGTCGAGCACTCGCTTGGCAGCCGCATCCTGCGCAATCTGCAGATACGCGTAAGCCTGATAGTCGAGCGCGTGCAGCTCCTCGCCGGCCGTGCTGCTCTTGCTTGCGGCTTCTGCCGATCGGCGGTTGGTTTCGATCGATTCCTTCCACGAGCCGACGCGCGTGAACGTATGCGATGGCATGTGGAGAGCGTGCGGCACCGATGGTGCCAGTGAGGCATAGCGTCGGGCCGCGTCCAGCGCCTTCTCTGCGAGCGGCGGATGATCGTAGGCGTGAATGATGTAATGCGCGAGCCCGGGATGCGTCGGATGCTCTCTGAAGAGCGGTTCGAGAATGGCCGCTGCTTTCAACTGCTGGGTGTATTTCTTATCGGTGCTCAGTGCCGTCTGGGTTGCGGCAAGGGCGTAAAAGATGCGCGACTCCATATCAGCGGCGTTGTCGCGCATCACTTCCTCCATTGCCTGTTCGTAGGCAAGCGTGCGCGCCCGCTGCGTCGCGGCCTGGCCATCAGTGAACAACTGAGCCGCCGCTGCAATGTATGCACGTTCGCGCGCAGTGGGCGTGCCGGTTGCCTGCGCCTTCTCGATCGCCGCGCGACCCAGCTCGATCTGCTGAGGAGCGCGCAGGCCGGCGAACGGGTTGCCCCAATGACTGAGTGCGACTCCCCAGTGAGCGATCGCGCAGGTGGCGTCCTTTTCGAGCACCCCGTTAAACGCGGCGATGGCTTGAGCGAACCAGAACGAGTGGAGAAGCGCGACGGCGCGGTTGAAGTCTGCTCTTACTGTCGGCGCACACGATGTCTGAAAATTTACGCTGGCGCTTCCGACCTGATCGGCACCGGCTGGCGCGTGCTCGTGCTGCGCATAGACGGGTGCTTGAAGAAACAAGAGGCTCGAAAGAACGACACCGATGAGCGGCTTCATATAACCTCCCAGAAGTTCCCCTCCAGTAGCGCACCCTACGCTACCACATGCTTCGCAGCTTGCCGGCGACGTTCACGCGAGTCTTTGTCGGCACAACCGGACGCTCCTCATCGTGAGCGATCGGCCACGTGATCGGACTGAGCTTGGACATGACCGCCGGTGTGAGAAAGCGGCTTTTCGCGCCGTACACGTGACGGTCTCCGGTCCTTGACTGATTCGCCACATAGTACTTGAAGGGGGCAATCAGGTGGAGGTCGTTTTTCGCGCGGGTCATGGCGACATAGAGAAGCCGCCGCTCTTCTTCGATCTGATGGCCGTGTCCCGTCGATAAGTCTGAGGGAAAACTGCCGTCCGATACGTTCAAGAGGTACACCGAATCCCATTCCTGTCCTTTGGCCGAATGAACGGTCGAGAGCACCAGATAGTCTTCGTCGAGATACGGCGATCCGGCAATGTCGCCGGTTGCCGCGGGCGGATCCAGAGCGAGCTCGGCAAGAAACTGATCGCGAGTCGCAAACTGCTGCGCCAGGCGCTCGAGCTGCACGAGGTCTCCGATGCGCACCTGCGCGGAGTCGTACATGCGTTCGAGATGCGGCTCAAACCACTCCCGAGTACGCCCAACCTGTCCCTGCCACGGCCCCTCCGGCGACGTGAGCCCGATCATGAGCGCGGCGAACGGTTTCCAGGCCTCCATCAGGGCGGCTGGTGCGCGCAGGTCCATCAAACTCATCCAGGAGTGACCGGCTCGCTCGAATCGCACCATCAACTGCTCCGCGGTCGAAGGGCCCATCCCGGGCAGCAGTTGCAGCGCCCGGAATGCCGCAATTCGATTTTTCGGGTTGTCGGCCCAGCGCAGCACGGAGAGCAGATCCTTGACGTGAGCCGCCTCGAGAAACTTGAGCCCGCCATACTTGACGTACGGAATATTGCGACGCGTGAGCTCGAGTTCCAGCGTGTCGCTGTGATGTGAGCTTCTGAACAGCACCGCTTGCCGTCTCAGGGGCACGCCGCTTTCGCGCGCGTCGAGGACGCGCGTCACGACATATTCCGCCTGTGCGTGATCGTCAGAAACGCAGACGTATCGCGGCCGATGCCCGGCGCCGCGGCGCGCGCGGAGCACCTTTCGATATTGCCGGGCGCCTTCGGCGATCAGCGCATTCGCCGCATCGAGCACACCCTGGGTCGAGCGATAGTTCTCTTCGAGTGTGATGATCGACGCGGCGCGACCGTTTTCCGGGACGTACTGATCCGGAAAACCCAGGATGTTGTCCACCGTTGCGGCCCGAAAGGAATAGATCGCCTGTGCATCATCTCCAACGACGGTGACTCCCGCGCCGTCCTGCCGCAGGCGTTTCAGAATTTCAGCCTGCAGGACATTCGTGTCCTGATACTCGTCGACGAGGATGTGATCGAACTCACCGGCGATGTCGGCGGCGAGCCGCTCGTCGGACATCATCACGTGCCAATACAGCAGCAGGTCGTCGTAGTCGAGCGCCTGGTTGGCGAGCTTCCTGTCTACGTACGCGCGATAGAGCTGGGTGAGCTGTGTTTCCCATTCAGCGCACCAGGGAAACAGCGCGTCCAGCGTGTCAGCGAGCGGGCGTTGTGTATTGACGCGGTGCGAATAGATTGCCAGACACGTGTCCTTGCGCGGGAAGCGCTTGTTCGCTTTCGAAAACCCGAGCTCATGGCGGAGCACGTCCAGCAGGTCCGCGGCGTCTCCGCGATCGAGCACGCTGAAGCTCGAATCGAGGCCAACGGCGGCGGCATTGCGCCGAATGAGCCGGTTGGCAATTGAGTGGAACGTGCCGGACCAAGGCAGGCGAATGGGGTCCGGTACGGTACGGGGGTCAGACCCCGGTACCGGTGCGGGGGTCTGCCCCCGAATAGCCGCGCCGACGATGCGCTGTGTTCGACGGATCATCTCCTGGGCGGCGCGCCGCGTGAAGGTGAGCAGCAGGATCCGGTCGGGGCGGGCGCCCGACAGCACCAGGTGGGCGACACGATGTGCCAGGGTGTTCGTTTTTCCCGTTCCGGCCCCCGCGATGATGAGCAAAGGCCCGGATCCAAACCGGGCGGCCTCTCTCTGACGGTCGTTCAGGTGGTCGGGCCCTGAGCCATTGGTCACGAGCGTAACTATAGCGAAACCGCCCTCTAAGCGGTACTCCCAAAAGGCTTGCGACGGCAAGCAATCCGCCGTATCTTTCTCTTTTCAGATACCTCTTTTTCTGCCGGTTCGTCAGTTTTCCGGAGGTCTCAGATGGCTGAAACCAAGCTTGTCGGGCAGAACTACGAAACACCAGACCTGCGCGCCAAGGTCACAGGCCGTGCGAGGTATTCCGAAGATTTTCGCGCGCCAGGCATGTTGTTCGCCCGGCTGCTGCTGAGCCCGTACTCACACGCGAAGATTCGCAGCATCGACATAAGCGCGGCTTCCGCGCTGCCCGGTGTGAAAGCGATCCTCGTTCCCGAAGATGTGCCGGGTCCGAAG
>DATAFY010000607.1:0-1777 GCA_036257205.1 Steroidobacter sp.
TCATCGTCGTCAGCATCGGCCCGGCCGACGCGCAACAGCAATTGCGCACGGGGCTTGCGATGGGCGCAGACCGCGCCATACACGTTCAGTCCGATGCGGCGGTCGAGCCGCTCGCCGCCGCCCGCATCTTCCTCAAGCTCATCGAGAAGGAAGGCCCGCAGATCGTGCTGCTTGGCAAGCAGGGCATTGACGATGACAACAATCAGACGGGGCAGATGCTCGCCGCTTTGTGGAATCGCCCTCAGGCGACGTTCGCCTCCAAGGTGGAGCTCGAAGGCGCCAAGGCGAAGGTCACACGCGAGGTCGACGCCGGTCTGGAGACGATCGAAGTGGATTTGCCGGCCGTCATCACCTCCGATCTGCGCCTGAACGTGCCGCGCTATGTGATGCTCCCGGACATCATGAAAGCCAAGAAGAAGCCACTCGAAACCATCGCGATCGCGGACCTCGGCGTCGAGCTCGCGCCACAGTTTAAGACGCTCAAGTTCGAGCCGCCCGCTTCACGTCAGAAAGGCGCCATGGTGAAGGACGTGAACGAGCTGGTCGCGGCGCTCAAGCAGAAGGGGTTGGTCTAATGGCAAAGATTCTCATCATCGCCGAACACGCGAACGGCAAGCTTAATCCCTCGACTGCGAAGTGCGTTTCGTGCGCCGCCACGATCGGCGGAGCCGAGATCGATGTAGCTGTGTTCGGGGCCGCCGCCGGAGATATCGCATCGCAGGCTGCTGCGCTTCAGGGCGTAAAACGCGTCCTGAAGGTAGAGAACGCCGCAAATGCCGAAGCCCTTGCAGCGGTGCTTGCGCCACAGGTCGCGGCCCTTGCCTCGAATTACACGCACGTGTTCGGGCCATCGACCACGTTCGGCAAAGATCTGCTGCCTCGCGTCGCCGCACTGCTCGGAGTCGGTCAAGTGAGCGACATCATGGCGGCCGAAGGCGCCTATCGGTTCCGCCGCCCCGTATACGCCGGCAATGCAATCATCACAGTGGAAGCGCCGCAGGACAGGAAAGTCGTCGCTACCGTGCGTACCGCCTCCTTCCAGGCGGCGCCGCAGGGCGGCTCGGCCGCAGTCGAAGCCGTGAATCTCAATGTCGAACTGCCCTCGCACACGCGCTTGGTGGGGCGCTCGGCTGCGACTACGGGCCGGCCAGACCTGCAGACCGCGGCCCGCGTCGTTTCGGGCGGCCGCGCCATCGGCAGCGCAGAGAATTTCACGATCATCTATAGCCTGGCTGACAAGCTCGGGGCAGCGGTGGGAGCCTCGCGGGCCGCCGTCGATGCAGGCTATGCCGCGAACGACCTGCAGGTGGGCCAGACCGGCAAGATCATCGCGCCGGAGCTGTACGTCGCGGTCGGAATTTCCGGGGCCATCCAGCATCTGACCGGAATCAAGGACGCCCGGACGATCGTGGCCATCAACAAGGATCCAGAAGCGCCGATCTTTGAGGTTGCCGACGTGGGGCTCGTCGGAGACCTGTTTACAGTGTTGCCCGAGTTGGAGAAAGCGCTCGGCTAAGCGCGCTGAGCACGACGGCCGCGCGCTCGAGGCTGCAGCGGCCGCCGTCGAAACCAGACAAAGGGGCGCCCTCGCGCCCCTTCTTTAGCGAGTCGATTTGCGGCCCGCCGCGCAGGCGTGCACGCCTCAGAGCAGCCCTAACACGTGCTCTGCGCTGGACACCTTGAACTCGCCCTTAGCCTCCACATTCATCTGTTTGACGACGCCGTCCTCGATGATGAGCGCGAAGCGCTGACCGCGGACGCCCAATCCAAAACCGGC
>DATAFY010000638.1:0-11718 GCA_036257205.1 Steroidobacter sp.
TGGGCCTGTCCCGATCGCGAGGTCGTCTTGCATGCGTTTGCTCAACACATCGTCGCAATACGGTCTCGTCAGCCGCGGGCTGCACTGGATCATCGTCGGCGCCATCGTAGCGCAATGGTTGCTCGCTGAGGCTGGAGAGGACTCCGGCGCAAACAACGGCGCCGATTTCGACGCTTTGGGCCTGCACCAGTCAATCGGTCTTACGGTGCTCATGGTCGCACTGGTGCGTTTTGCATGGCGATTTTTCAACCCCAAGCCCGCATGGCCGGCGGACATGAAGTCCTACGAAATCCGTCTGGCGCGGGCGGTGCACGCAGGTTTTTATCTCCTCCTGTTCGCGATCCCGCTGACCGGCTGGGCGTTGTCGTCCGCCGAGCCGGAGCCGCTGCGTTTTTTCAACGGGTTCAACGTGCCGCGCATCGCGTCTTCAGGAAAAGAGACGTTCGAGGAGGCGCACGAAATCCTCTTCAACATTCTGGTCGCGCTCGCCGTGCTGCACGTTGTCGGGGCGGCCAAGCATCGTCTGGTGAATCGAGCCGGCCGCAGGAGCGAAGCGCACGGCTGAGCGTTCGCGCATTCGCAGTTTTTCACCTACGAAGAAAACGGAAGAACGCACCAAGAAGAACTCAGAACCGGTAGCCCATGCCCACCTGCGCATGCACCGCCGGATTGCGAACGGTGAACTCGAGGCGAGAGGCGCCGTCCGGATGTGCGTCGATGTAGCTGAACGTCGCGCTCAGCTCACCGCTCAGATACAGCCTTGGCGTGAGTGCGAGCGATCGGCTCGCCCCCGCGAGCACTGCAGCGCCGCACAACTCGTACGGGCCGTCATAGGAGCTGCCAGCGACGCGCGCTTCGGGGTGGGTCCCAGGCCGACGCGCAACGGCCACTTACTCACTTCGTGCGCTCGATTCAGCGTGACGACATTGAATCCGAGGACCGAAAACGCCTCCACGCCTGCCGGCAGATTCTGGAGATAGAGCTAGTGATGGAGAAGCTGCAGCTCCCACCCGCGTCCCTCGCGCCATCGGGCCATTCTCCAGGTGTAGTGCAGCAGACTTTCAAAGCCGCGGGTTTCGTAGTCGCCGTCGAGGGAAGCTTTTCCCAGCTGCGTATGCTCTAGGTGCGTGCGGCTGTCGAAGTTGTAGGCGTCGCCGATCAACACCTCGAGCGCCCCGCTGGGAGGCTCCCCCGCGCTGACGTGGGCGTTGGCCAACAGCGTCGCCCAAGTCAGCACCGCTATCACGCTACAAGTGCGCATCCCGCAAGTGGGTCAACTGCCGCCGCAAAGTTCGGCACCGACGCTCCCTTCTTGGTCTCGGCTGCCGGGCCGTCACGTGTGATATTCGCCGAGCCCAACTGAGAGAGCGGGGTATGGTAATGGCCCTTTCCGGGTCTTCTCATCGTCCGTCTGATTGCTCGGCGCGTCGGCCCTCCTCCTCTTCCTCGAGCGTGTCCGAAGGCTTGGCGTCCTGCCACATTTCCTCGGCCGTGTGAGCGGATTCCACCGACTCGCGCCACTCTTGAGGACTCATGGCCGTTTCCGTCAGTCCGCGATCATCGGGTTCGATGTCATCGAACGGCCCAGTCCAATCCTCCGGCGGTTCGGCGGTCTCCACCTCGAGACCTCGCCAGGCATCCATATCCAGCTCCTCAACGTCGCCGTCGAAGTATTGGATCTCGTTCTCGCCGCTCGCTGAATCCGCAGCGACGACGCGGAACATCTCCCCTTTGTCTCGATGCCGGTACCACTGTCCTACTATGGGATCGAGTTCGTTGGCCATATGAGTTCTCCCGACAATCGCGGGCTGTCGCAAGCATCCGCTCTCGCCCACCCACATCGAATGCGGACAGAACCCAACGAGAACGGGGATCTTCCTATTCGAAACGAAATAGCCCGCGCCGCGTTTCCCTCTTAGCCGGTCGCGCGAGGGCAAAGTGAGGGTGCTCTCTGAGTGACGTATGCAAACGCCCCTGCGCCTCACCTTCCGAATTGGAGTGCTCGGGCGCGGTTGAGCGGGAACATGTGGATCGGCTCGAGCGCTCTCATGAACGCATTACACGCTGTCACGTGATCATCGCCGCGAGATCCACGTTCGAAGCGAGCGCGCTAAGCATGAAGCTCACACGGACGTCTATATCGCCTTACGGGACGCGTTCGATAGCGCGCGGCGATTGCTTCAGGGACGAAGAGCGCGGCGACGTAGCGATAGCTCGCTCCAGATCACAGAGCCCATCGATGAAAACGCAAAGTTTGGCGGAGACGACCATCCGGCTGAGCGCGGATCTCGAGCTCAAGGGTTTCCTCCAGGGAACCGAGCGGGCCGACGGTCTCATCGTCTTCGTGCATGGCAGCGGGAGCAGCCGTTTCAGCGTCCGCAACAACCAAGTGGCGAGGTTTCTCAGAACGAGAGGTTTCGCCACATTGCTCATGGACCTGCTGACCCCGAGAGAGGACCAGATCGACGCGGTCACGCGCGAGCTGCGGTTCAACATTCCGTTGTTGGCGCGGCGTGTCATTGGCGCGGTGGACTGGATCGCCGCGCACGAGTCGATCAGCAAACTGTCTGTCGGCCTCTTTGGCGCGAGCACGGGCGCTGCGGCTGCACTGATCGCCGCGGCATCACGACCTGCATTGATCAAGGCCGTGGTTTCCCGAGGCGGAAGGCCGGACCTCGCCGGCGATGCGCTGCCGGCGGTCCACACGCCAACGCTCCTGATCGTCGGCTCAGACGACGTGCAGGTTCTTCATCTTAACCAAACGGCGGTGAGCCGCATGCCTGGTGACACGCAGCTGGTCACGATCGAGGGCGCAACCCATTTGTTCGAGGAGCCGGGGGCGCTGGATGAAGCGGCGCGGTGCGCGGCGGACTGGTTCGAGCGTTGCCTGCGCGCTCGGACGTAGGTGCATGCGGAGCGCGGGGCGGATTTCGCCGGATCCTCGCGCCTTGATTGGCGTGCACTGATGGGCTGCGTTCCCACGGCCGCGAGCGGCGGATTCACTGGCTCAGGTGAGCCGCAACGTGCGGAGTTGCTCCTTGTGAGTTGCGCATTTGTTCGGAAAAGCCTAGTGACTTCGCGCACAACGGAGAACGGGCGGCGGAGAACGGCGTTGACGCGATGAACGCCGCTGCAGAGGACTTCGCTCAGGCGCTGGTCGACCTCGCGCGAGACACGCTGAAGGATTTGCAGCAACGCGGTGTCGAAGACCGGCGCATCACGCTGGACAGCACGCTCGATCATGATCTTGGTCTCGACAGTCTCGCGCGAGTGGAGTTGTTCACGAGGATCGAGCGACGCTTTGGCGTGCGCTTGCCGGAGTCGCTGCTCGGGAATGCAGGGACGCTGCGCGATATCGCCTCGGCGCTGAGCGGCGCGCCCTCTGCCGTTCAGACTGCGCCGCGAGCCCGTCCCGAAGCGGCGCGAGTGAAAGGCGAGGCGGCAGCGCCGCCCGCGCACATTGCAACGCTTGATCGGCTCCTCGCATGGCGCCGCGAGCAGCAACCTGATTTTCCGCAGATCACGATTCACGGCGAAGGCGCCGATGAGCCGATCACCTACGAGCAGTTGTGGCGTGAAGCCCGACGGATCGCAGGCGGCCTGCAACGACGCGGCGTCCGGCTCGGCGATGCGGTCGCCCTCATGCTGCCGACCGGCCGAGACTATTTCCGGACTTTCTTCGGCGTGCTGCTCGCGGGCGCCGCGCCCGTACCGCTCTATCCGCCCACACGTATGAGTCAGATCGAAGAACATGTTCGGCGGCATGCGGGGATACTTAAAAACGCAGACACGACTCTCCTGGTCACGACAGCCGAGATGCGTTCTGTTGCGGCCGTGTTGCGAGCACACGCCTCATCGTTGCGCCGGATTGTGAGCAGCCGCGAACTGTGCGCCTCTGAGGCCGCACCGATCGAGGTCGCGCTGAACCCAGGTTCGACCGCCCTGCTTCAATACACATCAGGCAGCACCGGCCAACCGAAAGGCGTCGTCCTGAGTCACGGGAACGTACTCGCAAACCTGTCGGCGTTGGGCGCGGCCGTACAGCTACGCAGCGACGACGTCTTCGTGAGCTGGCTGCCGCTCTACCATGACATGGGTCTCATCGGCGCCTGGCTCGGCACGCTCTACTTCGGCCTGCCGCTGGTGATCATGTCGCCGCTGTCGTTCCTGACTCGACCCGTGCGCTGGCTCGAAGCTATCCATCGCTACCGCGGTACGTTGTCGGCGGCGCCGAATTTCGCGTATGAGTTGTGTTTGAAGCGCGTGACTGACGAAGAGCTGATCGGCGTCGATCTGAGCTCCTGGCGCATTGCAATGAACGGCGCAGAACCGGTCATGCCCGATACGTTGCTGCGTTTCCGCGATCGCTTTGCGAAGTACGGATTCCGCAGCTCGGCGCTGACGCCTGTGTACGGGCTCGCCGAATGCTCTGTCGGATTGACCGTGCCGCCGATGCAGCGCGAACCTTTGATCGACTCCATCGAACGTGAGCGGTTCATGCAAGACGGCGTAGCGGCGTCTGCCGGACCTCAGGCCGTCAATCCGCTTCGCTTCGCGTCCTGCGGGTTCCCGATCGCCGGACATCACGTGCGCATCGTCGATGACAGCGGCCGGGAACTGGGCGAGCGTCGCGAGGGGCGGCTTGAATTCCGCGGACCGTCAACCACGCGCGGCTACTTCAACAATGCCGAGGCCACCCGAAAATTGTTCCGCGACGGTTGGCTTGACAGCGGCGATCGCGCCTACATTGCGCATGGCGAGCTCTACCCGACCGGACGCATTAAGGACATAATCATTCGCGCCGGCCGGCACATCTATCCCGAGGAGCTTGAGGCATCGATCGGCGCGATCGATGGCATTCGCAGAGGCTGTGTCGCCGTGTTCGGCAGTCTGGACGCGGCGAGCGGCACGGAGCGCGTGATCGTGCTGGCGGAAACCCGAGCGGCGGAAGCGGCGCAACGCGATGTATTGCGGCAGGCAGTGGTCGACTCGGTCGTGAAGCTGATAGGCGAGCCGCCTGATGAAGTCGTGCTCGCGCCTCCGCACACGGTCCTGAAAACCTCAAGCGGCAAGATCCGGCGCGCAGCGAGTCGCGCCGTGTACGAATCTGGCCGCAGCCTCAGCACGCACCAGCCCTCCACGGCAGCGCAGGTCCTGCACCTGACGTTCTGCGCCGCAGGCGCCTCTCTCCAACGGTGCGCGAGACGGCTGACGGAGCTCATGTACGGAACGTATCTCTGGGCGCTGTTCGCGATCCTTGTCGGCCTGGCTTTTCTCCTCTTGCTCCCGCCGCTCGGACAGGCCGCGGCATGGTCTATCTGTCATCACGCAGCCCGGCTGTTTGTTCGCCTCGCCGGCGTTTCGTTCCGAGTCGAGGGCCTCGAGCATGTTCGCCCGACTATCGCTCGGTTGCTCGTCGCCAATCATGCGAGCTATCTCGACGGCGTAGTTTTGCTCGCCGCGTTGCGTGATCCTTGTCGGTTCGTCGCGAAGCGCGAACTCAAGCGCATTCCCGTCGTCGGTCTACTGTTGCGCCGTCTGAACAGCGTGTTCGTAGAGCGCTTTGACGCGCGCGTCAGCGCCCAGGACGCGCAGCATCTGGCCGAGATCGCGCAGGCGGGCGCGTCGTGCATTCTTTTTCCGGAGGGAACGTTTACACGCGCGCCGGGCCTGATGCCGTTTCACCTCGGCGCCTTCGCGGCCGCAGTCCATGCGGGGCTCACGCTCGCGCCGATCGCGATCCGCGGGACGCGCGCGCTCCTGCAGGACGAACAGCGGTTGCCGCGCCGCGCACCGATCGTGGTTGAGATAGGCCCGACGCTCGTCGCAGCCGCCGATGTCGATGCGTTCTCGGCGGCCGTGAAGCTGCGAGATGAGGCGCGACGCTGGATACTAGCGCGTTGCGGCGAACCCGACCTTCTCGGCGGCGTCCACGCCTGAATTTCTCTTTGCAGGAATACTGCCGACGGCCGGTCCGTCGAGCCGCTGCGGTCCGCCCCGCGGTGGCACGTGATTCCTCGGATTCTCACGTCTGCGCGCTCTCAGAGAGGATGCGCTTGCGGGCTGCGCTCCCTAGGGAATAGTTGCATGCTAAGCAATGCAGAGATCTGCAAGAACGCCCCAAGCCGTTCTGCTAACACGCAAGAAGACTGCGGCGGCTGGGAGCTAGAGGCGGCGCGCTGGGTCGTTCATCGCGTCCACGCTGAACTCATGTCTCTGCACACGGTCGAAGCGGAGCAATCCATGCTCAATGCGGCGGAGGGCCGCTACCGGGTTGCGCTGCGGCTCCTCGAGCGTATTCAGAGCGCCCTGAAGGGTGTCGATCCGTCTCCCGCTCGTTCAGCGGAACAATGCAGCCCGTGCTGCTGAAGCCGCGTCGCGAGTTCTTTCAAGGTCTTCGAACGCCGCGCCACGTCGCGGGACGCAGCCATGAAACGTGTAGCACTGTTCCTCCTCACGAACCTCGCAGTACTCGTGCTGCTCGCGTTGATCGCGCGCTTGTTCAATCTCGACATGGCGCTTGCGCAGCAGGGCTTGGACATGTGGAGCCTGCTGGTTTTGGCGGCGGTCATGGGCTTCGCCGGCGCTTTTATCTCGCTCGCGATATCGAAGTGGTCGGCGAAGCGCCTGATGGGCGTGCGCGTGATTGAGTCGCCTTCAACCGATGCGGAATCATGGCTCGTCGATGTCGTGCGCAGGCACGCGCAGCGGGCGGGCGTCGGCATGCCGGAGGTGGGCCTCTTCGATGCAGGCGAGATGAACGCATTCGCAACCGGCGCGCGACGCGACAGTGCGCTCGTCGCCGTCAGCAGCGGTCTTCTGCGAGGCATGTCGCGCAACGAAGCCGAAGCAGTGCTCGGGCATGAGATCTCGCATGTCGCGAACGGCGACATGGTGACGCTGGCGCTGATCCAGGGCGTGGTGAACACGTTTGTGATCTTTCTCTCGCGCGCAATCGGCTCCGTGCTCGACAGCGCTCTGCGCGGCTCACAGGAAGAGCGCCGCGGACCTGGCCCTTTCTACTTTCTGATCGTGATCGTCCTGCAGATCGCGTTTGGCCTACTCGCCAATATCGTGGTGATGTGGTTCTCTCGGCAGCGTGAATTTCGCGCGGACGCCGGCGGGGCTAAGCTCGCAGGCGCTTCGAACATGATAGGCGCGCTCGAGCGACTCAAAGCGCAGCAAGGCGAGGCTCTTCCTGGTCAATTCACCGCATTCGGAATCAACGGTCGAGTCGCGCAGGGATTGCAGCGCCTGTTCATGAGCCATCCTCCTCTCGAGGAGCGGATCGCCGCTTTACGCGCCGCCGGCGGCTTCTGACGATCCTCGCGGACGTGCATCCGGTTTCGACGGGTAGGAGTCCTGCAAGCCAATCCGCGGAGGACGACGCGCGCACGCCGCTGCCGTCGGGAGCTTTCCGGCCGAACGTCTCCCTGCGGCATCAGTCGTTCACGCGATAAAACCAGCGCTTCGTAGTCTCGGCGGCCAACACATACAACGCGGTGATTGCAAACAGCGCGGCCGTCAACATCCAGGGAATGGGAACGAACCCCAGGGCCGTCACGTACGGCAGATACGGAATCGTGGGCGTCGCAACGAACAGCACGATAGTGGACGCCAGCAACAAGCCGCCGGGGCGACTGCGGAAAAAGGGCCGACGAGTCCTCACAACCAGTGCAATCGCAAGCTCTGTAAGTAATGACTCGACGAACCAGGCGGTCCGGAAGACCTCCGGGAGGGCGTTGAAAATCCACAGCAGCGCACCGAAAGTCAGAAAGTCGAACATCGAGCTCAAGAGGCCGAACTCAACCATAAACCGGCCAATGAATCGGATATCCCAGCGCCGCGGCCGATCCACCATTTCAGGATCGACGCTGTCCTCGGCTATCCCCGCTGCCGGTATGTCAGACAGCAAATTGTTAAGCAGAATCTGGCCCGCGGTGAGCGGCAGAAACGGCAGGAATAGCGAGGCTGCCGCCATGCTGGCCATGTTGCCCAGATTCGCGCTTGTCGTCGTGAGGACGTATTTGAGCGTGTTCGCGAACGTCCTGCGCCCCTCCTGGACGCCGCGGCATATCACATCGAGATCCCGCTGCAGCAAGACGAAGTCTGCCGCCTCGCGGGCGACATCCGCCGCATGTTCGACCGACAGACTCGTATCGGCCGCGTGCATCGCCGGCGCGTCGTTGACGCCATCGCCGAGGAACCCGACGACATGGCCCATTTTCCTGAGCGACAGGATGATGCGTTCCTTCTGGTTCGGATCGACCTCGACGAAGAGATCCGTACGCTCCGCCTCGCGCCACAGCGCTTCGTCGTGCAGTTCATCGAGTTGGGCGCCTGTCAGCACCTGCTCGTGTTTCATTCCCACCAGCTCAGCCACATGCTGCGCGACGCGCATGGCATCGCCGGTGATGAGTTTCACAGAAACGCCCAGCTTCCCAAGATCAGCCAAGGCCTGCGGCGCGCCTTCCTTCGGCCGATCGAGAAAAGTCAGAAACCCGACGAAGGTGAGCGCGCGCTCGTCGGCGCGGCTGTAATTGTCCTTCTTGTCGAGCATGCGAGTCGCCACGGCGAGCACCCGGACGCCGCGACTGCTCCACTCATCATTCCGTCGTTCGAGACGGACGCGCGCGTTCTCGTCGAGCGCAGAGCCGTCCGACAACACCGTGCACGCCTCCAGGACGTGATGGAACGCTCCCTTGCTGATGAGCTCAACCGCGTTTTCTCGGTCGACTACGACGCTGACGCGTTTGCGGACGAAGTCGAACGGGATCTCCGCGAGCTTACGCACTCGCCTCAGATCAGGCTTGCGGTTCGCGAGAATCGCGTCGTCCAGCGGACTCGCCAGCCCTGTCTCCAACGCTGCATTGATGGCGGCTAGTTCGACGACGGCCGACGAGGGCGCCCCCGCGTGATCGTACGCCCCCTCTAGACTGATGACGCCTTCGGTGAGCGTTCCCGTCTTATCCGTACAGAGCACATCCATGCTGCCCAGGTTCTCTATCGCGTTCAGGTGACGCACCAGCACCCCGCGCCGCGCCATCATCTCGGCGCCGCGCGCAAGATTGACGCTCAGAATGGCCGGCAAAAGCTCCGGGCTCAGCCCTACGGCCAGGGCGACGGAGAACAGCAGCGTATCCACTACGGGACGGCCGCCGAACATGTGGGCGGCGAACACCAACAGCACCATGACCAGCATGGCGCTCGTGAGCAGATAGCCGAACCGGCGGATGCCGCGATCGAACTCAGTCTGCGGAGGGCGCAACGTGAGACGCTGAGCGATCGTCCCGAACTGCGCTGCCGGGCCGGTCGCGACGACGAGGGCTCGAACGACCCCGCTGCGGACGTTCGTGCCGAGAAGAACGCAGTTGGTGCGTCTGCTTAGCGGGGTGTTGGCTGCGAGAACGCCCGGCGCCTTCTCTACGGGGAAGCTCTCGCCGGTCAGCACGGACTCGCTCACGTAGCAGTCCGCGGCTTCGAGCACCAGCGCATCCGCCGGCACGAGGCTTCCCGCCGAGAGCAGCACCACGTCTCCCGGAACAATCTCATCAGTCGGCAAAATCTGCTCGCCGCCGTCGCGCAATGCCTTCGTACGGGTCTTGATGCGCTCTCGAAGTGCGACGGCCGCCGCATGCGCGCTGTATTCCCGGCTGTAGCCGATTAGCGTACTCGTGAACAGAATCGTGAACACGATGGCGGCGTCCGCGATCTCACCCGTAGCCGCCGCGACGATCGCCGCGAATACCAGCAGCAACAGCAACGGGCTCGCGAACTGTCGAGCGAAGATCTGAACACGCGACAGTTCTCGCTCCGCTCGGATCTCATTTGAGCCGAATGTGCGCAGTCGCTCGGCCGCCTGCGCCGAAGTAAGCCCTTGCGGAGTGCTGTCGAGCCGGCGCATCGCCTCCTCAGGCGCGAGCGCCCAATAGCCCTCGATCGAGGCCTGAACGTCAGTGCGAGGATGAGCGCCGAACAACTGGCGGGACAGCCAGGCGCCCGGAAGCATCGGGAGCCAGAAACTCAGGCCCCGAAACAGCAAGGTCGCTGACAGCGCAGCGGGCAACGGCACGCCTACGAACCCGAGGGTGAGAACCGAACTGGCTTCGAACGCACCCAGGCCGCCCGGGAGCACGCCGAGCGTGCGGAACAGGTTCGAGATCATGAAACTCGAGAACACCGCCGCCAGGCGCGGCGCGGCGCCGAGCGCTTTGACGAGCACCCACACGGTCGAGGCGTCGAGCAAGACGATCGCGGCCTGACATCCGCACGCCAGTAGGAATACAGGCGGCCGGCGAACGAGCGCAATGTCCGCCTCCTGGAACGATGAAGCGAGCCCCTCGAGTGCGCGAATCCGGGGAAGTCGTCCAACGACGCCGCTCATTCGTCCCGGCAACACGAGCAACGTAACGACGAGCGCAACGCTGCACGCCACGAAGGCTGCAGCCGCAAGCATCACCGCCTTACCGGTGCGCCCTGACAGCGGCAGCAGCAGCAACGAGAGGATCAGCAGCACGACATAGCAGGTGAAATAGGACGTGAGATTCGCGACCACGCCCGCCATGACTGCGGGTCTGGGCATACCGCACTGCTCAAGATGTTTTGCGACCGCAGCTGTGCCGCTGATTCCAGCAGACGGCAGCGCCTGATCAACGAAAAGTTTTGCGAGGCTCAGTCGAAAGACCGCGCCGGGAGACAGCGGAAAACCGGCGCGCTTGCCGATCGACCGCCAGATCTCGCCCTGGGCGATGTACGTGCCCAACTGCAGAACAATCGCCAACAACAACCACCAGGGCTGCGCGCGTTCAGCAAGACGCGCAATTTCCTGTGCTTCAGAAAAGTGTAGAGCGGCAATGCTGACGGCGAGGACGAGCGCCGCGCCGGCGAGCAAAGAAAGCCAACGGCCGCCATGTCGCGCAGGCGCCCGCTGGCCCGCCATCCGCGAGGTGGACTCGCGTTCGATCTGGAGCACGCTCGACCTCGCGACGGCGATCGACGGCGGCAACTTATTTGCACTGCGACCGTGTTGCCAATGCGGGTAGCTACCGAGCGCCTGGTGCACAGCCGCATGCGTTGCCAGCGGCCATCGTCGCTCGCCGAAAGCCGCCAGTGACGAAGTCGCCCTGGCAGCTAGGCCGCACCCCTCGCCTCAGTGCGCATGCCACACCGCCGGACGGCGGGCTCTTCAAGGCCGGAAGGGTGGAGCAGGGATGGGCGAACGGCTTCAGAGTGGGATGCGGCGCCTCCAAGATGGGAGCTAGTGCACCTCGTCGACCCGCGGCGGCGGCGGCGGCTCCGAGGCCAGACCTTCTTCATAGTCCGAGACCAGCTCCAGCCACATTGCGTTTAGGATGGCGAAGGAGCACGCGAGCCCAAGACCGAGGACCCAGGTGAAATACCACATCCGCCGCACTCCTTCTCAATAGGCATGCTTGCTCAGATCGATGTGCGCCGGCTCGACCCGCCCGCGCAGCACGTGATAGACCCAAGCCGTGTACGCCAGCACCAACGGCAGAAAAATGATCGTTGCGATGAGCATGATGAACAGCGTCAGGTGGCTGGAGGAGGAATCCCACACCGTGAGACTCGCATTTGGATCGATAGAGGACGGCATCATGAAGGGGAACATTGCAAGCGCAGGCGTTGCGACGATGCCTGCGACGCCGAGAGCGCTCACCAGAAAACCTTGCAGATCCCTGCCCCGCCACAACAGCCATG
>DATAFY010000019.1:0-5294 GCA_036257205.1 Steroidobacter sp.
CAAGAAGCAAACCTCTGTATCTCACCCTGCAAGCCCTCCATGAGGATGGATGAACGGCGCCCGGGCGGAGCAGCGTCTCGCCCGGGTCCGCACACGGCAAATCGCCGACCGCGAACGGCGGTTCCAGGAGAGTAGTGAGCAGAAATAGTCGCTGGCGCCTCTGGCCAGCGCCTGAGCCGACAACGAGCGCGTCGTTTATTCGAGATTGGCTGCCGCTTCCAGCCGACGGCGGTAGGCAGCAAGAACGCTTTGGCTTAACCGCGGGCGAGCTTCTCCATACGCTCGATCTGCTCGTCTGTGATCGTTTGCGCCAACAAGCCCTCGACGGTTTGCCACGCCCATATTCTGCATCGCTCTGCTTCAGCTTCAGCTTCGGCGCTCGTGCGAGGGTCGGATAGGCGCTGCGCCTCCTCGATCGTCATTAGCTGCGTGTTTGGATAGCGGTTCATGGCGGGCTCCTGGGCTAGGGGCGGTCGAGCCCAGTATCAGGGCCTATATGTCGCGCTTGTATCAGACCATCGCTGAATCCATGCCGAGCATGCGGGTAGGAATTACAAGGACCTCATGGAACGCCATCGCACTGCTTCCAGACCGGCGATCCAGATCGCCGCCCACGCTGCCGCGGAGAAGTAACCCGCGAGCACGTCGCTCATATAGTGCACTTGCAGCAGCACGCGGCTCGAGCCGACGAAAACGATCAACGCCGCGCTCGTGAGCGCTGCAGGCAAATGCCACTTCGCAGGCGCATGTCGCACGATCAGGTAAGCGATCAATCCGTAAACCAACATTGAGCCCGCGGCATGTCCGCTCGGAAAACTCCAGCTGTGCGCGGCCGCTAGTCCATGATCGTGCAGCGGGCGGCTGCGTTGGAAGATCGTCTTGAGCAGGCGAATCAACAGACCGCCGCTAATTATCGCCGTCGCCCACGCGCCCGCGAGGAGCCAGCGTCTACGCAGGAGCAGCAGAGCGCCGACCACGACCGACAGACCCATCAGAAATTCAGGATCGCCAAGGTGCGTAATGATGGAGAAGACGCGCAACGTTTCGTGGTCGAGATGCTCGCGGAGGGCCCCGCTCAAGACCACATCGAATTCGGCCAGCGACTCGCCGACGCCGATCTCGTCTACGACTTCCACGAACAACACAACGGCGCCGGCGGCCAGCAGAAAACCGAGCGTCGCGATCAGGCCAAGATAGCGCGCGGCGGCGAGCGCGCGCCCGAGCAATGGGCCCGCCACGGGAAACCGCCTAACGCGTCCTGCCAACGACGTGGCCCGCGCAGCGTTCCAGAGCGCGACCGCAAGCGACCAGCTGCGAGGACCGAACCTGGCGAGGCCGCGCCAGAACGCCGCCGCGGCGATCAGAGTCGCCGCGGTCGCCGCGCTGAGTGCGATGATCGCGTGGCGCGCAATGAGATCAGCGACAGATTCCATTTCGCTCGCGAAGGTGATAACGGATAGCGAATAGTAGAACCTTGGCCCTGCTGAGGCAGCGCCAAGCCCGGAGGCACGCATCCGGAGCTCTCGAGACCAACTGTTCGCGCGACGGACAGCGCGCAACAGTGCACATTGCGCCAATGAGCGTTATTCCAGGCCGCACTCGAAGCTGCGGTCTTCGGCGGCGGGCTTGCCGAGGAGTGAACGCGGCGAAGCGACTGAGTCCTCGCCCGGAGCTCACCATCATTCGGCAGGAACCGCGATGTCGAAGCATCTGATTCAGGCGGCCTGGGGAGGGGCGTAATGGATGGGCAGGTCGCCGATCGGAGGACGACGTCCCTGGCGCCTCGAGGTTCGGCGCACGTGACCACAATCTACTCGGCCGCCGTGATTCTCGGCGCGAGTTTGCTGTTCCTGGTTCAGCCGCTCATCGCCAAGATGATCCTTCCATGGTTCGGCGGCGCGTCCGCAGTGTGGAGCGCAGCCTTGCTGTTTTTCCAGGTTTGCGTCCTGGGCGGCTACGGCTATGCACATTGGCTAACGGCCAATGTGCAGCCGCGCTGGCAGCCCGTGATTCACGTCGCGCTGTTGGTCGGCGCTTGTGCGCTCATGCCTATCTTGCCCTCGCCGGCGTGGCGACCGACGGACCCAAGCGATCCCACGGGACGGATTCTATTGCTGCTCGCAACGACCCTTGGGCTGCCTTCATTGATGCTCTGTGCGACCAGCCCCTTGCTGCAGGTGTGGTACATGCGCCGAACTCGCGGCGAGGTTCCCTATTGGTTGTTCGCGCTCTCGAACCTCGGCTCGATGCTGGCTCTGTTGAGTTTCCCCTTCTTCCTCGAACCGATGTTCGACACACGTGTGCTTGCGTTCGGCTGGAGTGGATTGTTCGTCGCCTTCGCTGCGCTATCTGTATGGGCCACCTGGATGAGTCGTACTGAACGGGCGCAGGCCGGCGTGATGCTCGCCGAGCAGCGCGAAGGCGCTCCGAGCTTCGTACAACTGGCGCTCTGGGTGCTCCTTGCCGGTTGTGCCTCAGCAATGCTAGTCACGGTTTCGGCGCACCTCAGCACGAATGTGGCGCCTATTCCGCTGCTGTGGACTGCGCCGCTCGCACTGTATCTGCTGACCTTCGTTCTCGCGTTCGGCAGCACCCGGTTCTACAGCCGCACGAGGACGTTCCCGTGGCTAGCCGCGGCGCTCGGCTGCCTTACGTATGTCTATACACAGGACGACAGCAATCTGCACATCCGCTACATGATTCCGCTGTACCTGGTTGGGCTGTTTATCTGCTGCATGGCGTGTCATGGCGAGCTGGTGCATCGGCGTCCTTCAGCAAGATTCCTGACCAGGTTCTATCTGCTCATTGCGCTCGGCGGCGCACTGGGCGGCCTCTTCGTCGCTGTGATTGCGCCTAAGCTCTTCGATACCCATGTCGAGCTGCCGGGCCTGCTCGTGCTGATCGCTGCTTTGTTCGCGGCGCTTCAGTGGCGCAGAAGAGGCTCGAGACGCACTTTGCGGCCGGTGCGATTCGCACTGCTCGCCGGAATCGTCGCTCTAGCCGGCTATTTGTCGCTCGCGGAAACCTCCACACGCGCTGGCAATTTGCTGGTGCTGAGGAATTTCTACGGCGTCCTGCGCGTGCGTGATGACCTCATCGGTATGGATTTGGCGCAGCGTCGCCTCCTGCACGGTACGATCGACCACGGCGCTCAGTTCCTGAGCGCTCGTTATCGTAACGTGCCAGGCTCTTATTTTTCGGCCAGCTCGGGCGTTGGCCGAGCATTGCAGGCGCTGCAGGCGCAAGGTCCCATTCGTTACGGCGTGATCGGCCTGGGCGCGGGCGTACTTGCGGGCTATGCGCGACACGAAGATTACCTCAGAATTTACGAGATCAATCCCGATGTGCTCGCAATTGCAGAGCAGTACTTCAGCTTTCTGCGGCGCGCGCGCGAGGCGGGCGCGGATGTGGAAGTCCTTTTAGGCGACGGACGCCTGACGCTCGAGCGTCAGGCGCGCCAGAACTTTGATCTGCTCGTCGTCGACGCCTTCTCGAGCGACGCCGTCCCCACGCACCTTCTGACGAAGGAAGCGATCAGGCTTTATTTCGAGCACCTCAAGCCTGACGGCGTGCTCGCGATGCAAATTTCCAACCGCTATCTCGACCTGACGCCCGTTTGCTTCCGGGCAGCGGAGCATGTGGGTCGATCAGCGACCGTTCTGCGCATGGCAAGCGACGGAATGTTCAACGGCAGCGTCTGGGTCTTAATCACCTCGAACAAAGATCTGCTGCAGCGACCGCAGTTTGCAGGCGCCGATATGCAGCCTGCCTATGCGGCTGCAGACTTTGTAGGTTGGACGGATCAGTACAGCAGTTTGCGCCCCGTGCTGCATTTGGGCGGGCGGACGACGGGCATGCCCGACTAGAGACTCGCGCCCGCGGGTCAGGTTCTGTTTGAAGTGTGGGCCGAGGCGCATGCCGTATGTCGCTATTCTCGCTGTACGACAGATATGCGACGCTGGGGCGCCGCTTCCGGAGGACATCGCCGATGGTCAATATCAAAGGGCCTTTGAGACGCTCGCGATCAAACCGGCTGATTGCTGGAGTCGTGGCGGGACTGGCGAACTATCTCGGCATCGACGTCACGCTCGCCCGCGTGCTCTACGCCGTCATCTCAATCCTTTCGGCGGCGTTTCCGGGCATCCTCATCTACATCATTTTGTGGATCGTGATACCGGAAGAGTCCGGCTAGGTGCGTGACGCCGTCAGGCAGAAGGCGGCGCGGCGCTGTCCGTGAAGGCCGCCGGCGGCTTGAAATGCCGCTCCAGGAAATCCTCGCCGCGTTCCAGAACGTAGTTGCGGAACGCCTCCGCCACAGGAGAGAGCACGCGGGCGCTTAGATGGACGACTTGCCACTGGCGCATCAGCGGCAGTTGATCCACCGGCAGTGAAACCAGCTTCCCGGCGTGGAGTTCCTCGGCGACCGTGTGGAGCGAGATGAATGCGATCCCCAGATTCGCCATGACGGCTTGCTTGATCGACTCGTTGCTGGTCATCTGCATCAACACAAGCGGAGTGATGCGCCATTCGCGAAACAGCGCCTCCAAAGTCAGTCGGCTGCCTGAGCCGGGCTCGCGAATGATGAAGGGTTCGCGTGCGAGTTCGGCGACAGGAACTTCGGACGCGCGGGCGAGCGGATGCTCGGCGGAGGCGATGATGCCAAGCGGGTGCGGCGCGAACGCCTCTGCGCGCGTATCAAGCTCTTTCGGCGGCCGACCCATGATCGCGAGATCCAGCTCGTTGCGGTGAAGCGCGTCGACGAGCTCCTGGCGATTGCCTTCCACAAGGCGCGGCTGTACGCCTGGATGCTCCTTCATGAAGGCTGCGATCAGATGCGGCGCGAAGTACTTGGCCGTAGTGAGCATGCCCAGCTGCAGCACGCCCGTTTGGACTCTGCGCAGCTTGCCCAGGAGGTTCTCTGCTTCACGCAGTGCGGCAAGCACGCGTTGCACATGCACAAGAAAGTATTCCCCGGTGAGCGTCAGGCTGACTGCGCTGCTGCTGCGATCGAAAAGCGGCAGCCGCACGATGGATTCGAGTTGCTTGATCTGCATCGACACTGCAGGGGCGGTGAGGTGAAGCTCCTCTGCCGCCCGAGCAAAGCTCAGATGGCGAGCCACGGAGGAGAAAATCTGCAGCTGCCGAATGGTGACCGGGAGCATAAGGTTTCACTGAATCTGTAGCTAAGAAATAGTGACTTTACGTTAACGTAGCTCTTCGCCACCCTCCACTCAAGAGCAGCGAGGTGAAGGCGCAATGAGCACGGCCATAGCGGCAGGTAGAAGCGTCCGACG
>DATAFY010000097.1:0-4295 GCA_036257205.1 Steroidobacter sp.
CGTTCGACATGGGACGACTACGACCGCAAGCTGATTTCCAATGGCGGCGGCGTGTACCCGCGTACCGAGAAATCCATTCGCCTCTCTCGCGAAGCTCAAGCCATGCTCGGAGTGAAACGAGATGCGCTGACCCCGCCCGAACTAATTCGGGCGATGCTGTGCATGCCTGTCGACCTGCTCTGGAACGGCGGCATTGGCACGTACGTGAAGGCGAGCGATGAGACGCATCCGCAGATCGGCGATCGTGCAAACGATGCGCTGCGCGTGAACGGCTCCGAATTGCGCTGCAAGGTCGTGGGCGAAGGCGGCAATCTCGGCTTTTCGCAGCGCGGGCGCATTGAATACGCGCTGCGCGGCGGGCGAATCAACACCGATTTCGTCGACAACTCCGGCGGGGTCGACTGCTCCGATCATGAGGTGAACATCAAGATCCTGCTCGACAATCTTCCCGCCCGCGCCGGTTTGACGCTGCCCAGGCGCAACAAGTTGCTCGCCGACATGACGGAGGACGTCGGCGGCCTCGTGTTGCGCGACAACTATCTGCAGAGTCAGGCGCTTTCGATGCTGGAGGCGCGCGCCCCCAAGGACTTGCTGGAGCATGCGCATGCGATCCGCTCGCTGGAAGCGTCCGGCCTGCTGAATCGCGCGCTCGAGTTCTTGCCGTCGATCGAGGAGATCGGGGAACGACACAAAGCGGGCCGCGGTCTTACGCGTCCGGAGCTAGCTATCCTGCTCGCCTACTCGAAGATGGCGCTGTTCCCCCTGCTCATCGACTCCGACGTGCCTGAGGATCCGTATCTGGGGCACGAAATGGAGCGTTACTTTCCGCAGGCCATCGAGCGTCGCTACGGCAGATATCTCGGCGAGCATCGTCTGCGGCGCGACATCATTGCGACTGCCACGACCAACAGCGTAGTCAATCGCATGGGCCCGACCTTCGCGCGGCGCGTTCAGGAGGACACAGGGGCTACCGCCGCCGCCGTCGTCCGCGCGTACGCCATCGCGCGTGAGGCGTTCGCAATGCGCACGACCTGGAGCCAGATCGAAGCGCTCGACAACAAGATGGCGGCGTCGCTCCAGTACGAGCTGATGTTCGAAACGACGCGGCTGCTGCGCTTCTGCACGTACTGGCTCATTCACCATCACGGCTCGCGCCTGAATATCGAGGAGCAGGTCTCGCGACTGCGCCCCGGACTTACGGAGCTCGACGAAGCGCTGCCGCGAGCGCTGACTGGAACCGATCTGGCGGCGTTCGAGCAGGCGCGCGACCAATATCGCGCCGCCGGCGCGCCTGACGCGCTGAGCAAGCGCATGGCGACCTTCACGACGCTGCGCGCCGGCCCGGATCTCGTCGAAATCGCCGAACTGAAGAGGATGCCGATCGACCGCGCGGCGGCGGCGTATTTTAGGCTGGGCTCGGCGTTATCGCTCGACTGGCTGCGCGAGCAGATCGAGCGGCTGGAGGTCGAGGGGCACTGGCAGGCAGTTGCGCGCACGACTCTGCGCGACAATATCTATAACCTGCAGCGCTCGCTGTGTCTGCAAGTGCTGAGCGAGGCGGGCAGGCGCGAGCCCGACCAGGCGGTTGCCGCGTGGGCGCGGCGCCGGCACGGCGCGGTCGACCGTGTTCGCCAGACGATCAACGACATGCGGGCGCTGCCCGAGGTGGATTTCGCGACGCTCTCCGTCGCGCTACAGGCGGTGCGGAGAATGGCAGAACGCTGAGCGGAAGCGGAGTTCGAGCAGCAGGAGGAGCAAGCTTCGCAGGGACTGCGGATTTGCTATCGATGCATCAAAGGCACATCTGCTATAAAGCGCGCTCCATTCTGGTCGGCCGCTATCCGCAATCTGAACCATGCCTGGCAAACTCGTTCTCGTCCGTCACGGACAAAGCGCCTGGAACCTGGAAAACCTCTTCACGGGTTGGGTCGATGTTGACTTGACGGAACAGGGCCGCACGGAAGCGCGCGAAGCGGGTCGTTTGCTCAAGGCGGAGGGGTTCGAATTCGATCTTGCCTTCACATCCGTACTCAAGCGTGCGATTCGCACGCTGTGGATCATCCTCGATGAGATGGATCTGATGTGGCTGCCCGTGGAGCGCAGCTGGCGTCTGAACGAACGCCACTACGGAGCCCTGCAGGGCCTGAACAAGACCCAGACAGTGGAGAAGCACGGTCCAGAGCAGGTGAAAATCTGGCGGCGTAGCTACGACGCGCCGCCTCCTCCCCTATCGCTCGACGACAAGCGCCACCCGCGCTTCGATCGTCGCTACGCCGCACTGAGGCCGGAAGAGTTGCCCGCGAGTGAATCGCTGAAAACGACGCTTGAGCGGGTGCTGCCCTACTGGAATAGCCGCCTCGCGCCCGAACTGCTGGCGGGGCGGAACGTACTCGTGGTCGCGCATGGCAACAGCCTGCGCGCCCTGGTCAAAATGCTAGACGGCATGTCCGATTCGGACATTGTCGAATTCAACATTCCCACGGGCGTGCCGATCCAATATGAGCTGGACGGATCACTTAAGGCGAAACGGCGCCGCTTCCTCGGGGACCCAGAAGCGATCCGCGCCGCGACCGAGGCCGTAGCGAAGCAGACAGAAAAGAAAAGCGGTTAGCAGTGAAACAAATCCCGATTGGTTCGCTCCTCTGACCAAAGGTCGTCGAGTCGTAGGCGGTTCAGTTCCTACTCCTCAGGTGCGACGGTGAGTCGGATTCCATCCAACTCTTCGGTGAATTTCACCTGACAAGACAGCCGCGAGGTCTTCGGGTTGTACGTCGTGAGCATCGTGATGAGATCACTCTCGTCCGAGTGCATTTGTTTCAGGCGCGGCGCCCAAGCTGGATCGACGTACACGTGACACGTCGCGCACGAGCAGAAACCGCCGCAACTCGCGGTCACACCGAACTCGTATTGGCGCAGAATCTCCATCAGCGTCGCGCCCGTCTGAGCTTGGATGTCGTGTTCGACTCCGTAGATGTCTGTGAGATGGATATGGGCCATGACGCTGGCGATTGTTGAGTAGTAGTGAGGCAGGGAGCAGCGGCGGTGGCGGCGCGGCAGTCGCGCTGACGGTGCGCTTTACGCGCCGAGCCTGCAGCTCACACGAGCTCGCGCACGGCCATCCACAAATCGCGGACGTACTCGAAAAGCCATAGGGCCGCCGCGAGATAGGACTCTTCGTCCGCAATCGCTTGATTGTAATAGACTGACAACAACGTCTGCCGTTGCGCTCCAGCGTAGGCATGATAAACGCAGACAGAGGCGAGATCGAACAAGGGCTCGCCCATTCCTGCGTATTCCCAGTCGATCAGACGTAAGTTTCCGGCGTCCAAGATGTTCAGGTGATGGACGTCGTTGTGACACAGACGCACGTTCTTGCGTTTACGCAACGCGTTGGAGGCCGCGCGAGCTCGATCGCGCACCTCATCGGACGTGAGCTCGCCCGCGGCCCCGTACGCTTGCAGCGTGGCCATATAGCCCGCCGCCGCGTCCGCGAAGTCCACGGCGCGCACGCCCGCCGGCGGCTCCAGACGATGCAGGCGTCTCAACAGATCAGCGAGCCGCCGTATGTTGACTTCCTCGGCGGCTGCTTCGGGCGTCCACGGCGGTCCCATATAGCGCGTGACGAGCGCCTGGCCCGCCGGATCGCACTGGACCACGGGCGCGCCGATCCCTGCAGCCGCAACGGCGCGGAGAATGCGCGCCTCGCTTTCACGATCGATACGCAACGCACCGACCTCTGCGGCGCTGATGCGAACGATCACGTCATCGACATGCGTGCGCACGCGCCAGCTGCAATTCGTAAGACCGTGTTTGATCTCCTCGACCGAAACGATGCGTTCGACAGACTCGCCGAGCGCAGCGGCGGCGATTTCAGCGGGCGATGGGCTCTGCATCCGAACGCGCTTCTGCAACGACCGCCTGGCGCCACACGACGTATCCGCGCACGACGACTCCGAGATAAACCAGGAACAGCACGGTGGTCGCCAACAGTCCCTGCGTGTAATATAGATAAGCCGCGACGCCGTCCACCACGAGCCAATACAACCAGTTCTCGATCACGCGCCGCGCGACCATCCATGTGGTCGCGACGCTGCCCCACGTCACGAACGAGTCGATGTACGGCGCGGCCGCGTCAGTGTTGTAAGCCAGCAGCCAGCCGTTCACGACGCTCGCCACGACGACGCCTGCCGCGACGAGCGCGTGCTGTCGCGATGTCCACGAGCGGATCACGACTTCGCCATCCGCGGTGCGTCCCTTGCGCCAGTCGATGAAACCGTACACCGCCATGACGATGT
>DATAFY010000147.1:0-5873 GCA_036257205.1 Steroidobacter sp.
ACGAGATCGCCTGCAGTGGCGAGCGCTTCTATCCTCGCCATCTCCCTACGCTGCTGCGCTCATTCTTGGCGGGTGACGAGATCGCTGAGCAGCTTGAACGATGGCCCTGACTATCGCCGCCGCAGACTCGACAAACCCGAAAAGCGGACACTGGGACCGGCGACTCAGGGTCGAATCTGGCATCCTGTTGAGGCAGAAAACGGCCGCGGCTGTGTGAAAACTCGTAAGTCGATTCGCGTAGATGCGATGCTTTCGAATCTGAGAAATCGACAGAAGAAAAATATCGAACGTACGTGCGTCAAATTCGCAGTGCATCAGCGGCCGTTCAGTCCGCGAGAGTCTTCACACAGCCTCGGCCATGAGCTGACATCAAGTATCCAGACACGGACGCTCAACGCCGGGATCGGGATTGTTACCGCTCCAGGCCGGCAGCCACTTGTCTGCAAAGGCACGAGCTTCGGAAGCGGTGAGGTGTTTCATTGAGGATATGCCAACAGGGGCGATGGGCTTCAGCCGCCAGCGAGCGCAGCGAAGGTGGTCGGCTGCAACCGCGTGTTAGGCACGCAGCCTGGGATCCGGTCAAAGATACCTTCTGACGCGCCTGGAATACTCCACGTATTCTTGGCCATAGTGTTTTCTCAGAAACTCTTCTTCGCGCAAGACTTGACGGTGGAACAGCCAAATGCCCGCCACGAGGTAGATCAATAAAATCCAATTCGGGAATATCAAAAATTGCCCCATCAAGACAAACGCAAATCCGACATAAATCGGATTGCGACTGAAAGCAAATATGCCTGTCGTGACTAGCTTATCGGGATGGTCAACATCGATGCCAACGCGAAAACTCCTGCCAAATGAAAGTAGACTGAGAAGCAAGAGGAGCAAGCCCCCGAAGCACAGGCCTACTCCGGCCCAGGCAATTACTTCGGATTGGAAGAATACTTGGGTGCTAACGAGGGGAACATTGAAAGCGGCGGCAAACACGGTATAGAAATAGAAAAGCGCAAACGGCGGGATCAAGAAGTCTGTCTTGTCGATCCGGCCGAAATGCATCGCGCGTGTGCCGGTTCTTCTCATCAAGACCACGCGGGTCAACACCATTCCGAGCAAGACAACAATGGTCAGGGCGGCCAGGCACCCTTGCATAAAGCTCCTCTCCCAATCAGACAAGCGCGTCTGTGCTCGTTCAAGATGATGGCCACTGATCTGTCAAGTCGCGAACGAATTGCTGAATGCCATGTTTCTGGCGCCCGGCAGAAGGACTGCTCGTCACGCGTGCCTAACTTGATTTAGAAGTGCGGCCTGTGACGAATAACCTGGCCAGTGCTGAATAATCTGGACCGCCAAAGTAGCGCAAGTATACGGACGCGGGCCTCGACTTCGCCGAGTTCAGGAGCTGCTTGGACCTAGCAATGTGAGCACCACCATGATTTACACGCACTCAGTTCGTCCGCCGCTGGAACGCGCAGTCCGCTGGAGTCGCTGCCCGCCGTCATTCACGCTTCGGCGGAGACGAGCATGCCGATTCGCGAACGCACGGCGCCATACGGAGCGGCTACACACGCGCGCTAATTTGGTCAGAAAGCGCCGTTCAAGCTGAAAGAGATCTGGGCGATCCGAATTCGCCTGTAACTCGCACAGCGCAAGCGTGATCTGGCGCTGTTCAACCTGGCGATTGACAGCAAGCTTCGTGCTTGCGACCTGGTGAAACTACGTGTCCGCGACATCTGCCACGCTGACCGCATATCTGCTCGCACGATTGTGATGCAGCAGAAAACTCAGCGACCTGTGCAGTTCGAGATCACCGATCAGACAAGAGCCGCTCTCGCCGAGTGGATCAAACTGTCACAGCGCCGACCAGACGACTTCGTGTTTCCTGGCCACGCGCAACGCTCAGCGCATCTCTCGAGCCGCCAATATTCGCGGATCGTTAGAGCATGGGTCACGGAAATCGGACTCGATCCTTCGGCGTATGTCGCAATTGCCGCCCTCACATCCTGAGTACTTTTGTTAGGCACACCCTTCACGCGACGGCTTGGCGGATCTCCCCGTATAGCCATCGCGCTATGTTGGAAAAGTATGTCAGCACATCCTTCCTCGCTTCCGCGTTTCGCCTGATCTCATCACCCGGGCGCTCGCTCACGAAGCTCGGACAACCTGACGCCGGATCGAGGTTGTAGTCGCAAAAGTGATGGAAGGTGCTGGCGGCGAACGCGCGCCCAAGCCTCTGGCCATCTTCTTCATGTGCGTCGAACACGACGGCGAGATTGAAGATTCGGCCAGTGACTTTGCTCTTACCGAAGGCTATCACTCGGGCAACCCTTTCTGCGCCCACCGGCACGGACACAGCGCCCTCATGCGGATGGGCCGGCAGATAGCGAATGAGACCTTCTGGTGTGCTTGAGCGGAGGAAGATCGGATGAGGCGGCTCTGCGATCGAGATTTCCTGAACGTCACCGTTGGCGCCGGAATGATAGTTCGGCCAGGAGATTTCATGAGTGTAGGGATCGTCTCTCTGACGGCGCGCTTCATCGGTCTCAGAATTGACGGAGTGAAAATTATGCGCGGCGCCGACGAGGCCAAGCCTGACCAGGCATGATCCCAGGTCCTGATGGTCTCGCGTCAACATAGCGCCGCCGCCCAGCGCCTGAAAGCGGCGGATGTTGTCGCAATCGGTTCTGGTCAACGCGCCAGTCACGTCCACCGCGAACAGCCATAGCTGCCGCCACTCGCCTTCGGCCAGCCGAATGAAATCCACGTCATTTCCATGTTCGTTCTCGATGCGATCTGTTGCGGTCACGTCGTGACCGTCATCCTTCAAGCGTTGCGCGAGCAAGGAAAAGCGACCGACATGCCAATCGTCCGGCGTGTAGGGGATAGTCGTCTTCAAAAGTATCCGGGTCATTTTCGCAGCACTCCAGCAAATACTCGCCTACGGCAGCGCGCATACCGGGTCGCGACCATGCCAACTCCGCGTACGTGGTCACACTACCCGGATGGCTAGTTACCTTGTCGCTGTCGGTGCACGACAAATCAGATAGAACTGATCGCGCAGTCGTAGAAATGTTCAAATGCCGTTCGCTGCAGCGCACGCTCATCCGCCTGTTGCTGCTTGAGGTTCGAGATCGGGGGTCAAGGACCTTCGCGTGATTGGCGGCAGCCATCGCCGTCGAACGTCTCGCACTATGCGCAGCTTGCGGCCGTCGATGTCGAGACGTCTTCCATACGCTCGCGCCTGGCGCGGGTTGGGGTTGTCGCCCCTGCATGAATCTCGGGTATAGGCTCGATTGCGAAAACCGCATCGATCGACTGTGGAGCAAGATTCAGGTGCTGCGCTCGCGGTACGACGCAGCGAAGGTCCTGCGAGGCGCAGGCGCGTGTGGAGTCAAATCAACGCGCTCGAATACATTCGCGATGGGCTCATTTCATTGATGCCATCGCGGAACGGATGAAGAAAGCGGACGGATAGGACAGGATCGCGTCGCGGCGTATCTCGGCGCCTTCCTTGAGCGCTACGACGTTCGGTTCTGTGCGAGGGACGCTTAGCAATGAGCGTCTCCACTGCGATCCTCGGTCGGAAGCGGAAGGCCAGAACTACGGGCCGCTCGAGGACTTGTTACGGAGCTCGCGAATATTGCCCGGCCACGGATAGTCCACCAAGCGGTCCATCGTGGCCGGGTGACACGGTGTCGATTCGCTACTAGGTCTTCTGGCGCGGATCGTCCTTCGGATTGACGTAGTTGAGGTCCCACGGCCCGATTGTGCTGATCTGGATAACCGTGTTTTCTTCGTCAATGAAGACATGGTGCACGTGACCCGGGGGCAGTGTGACAAAGCTCCCCGCGGGCAACGGCCGAGCCTTGGGATGATCGGCAGTCTCTCCCATACCCAAACGGAACGTCCCCGAGATGACGGTGACGACCTCCCACACGGAATGCGTATGTGGAGCGACGCGATATCCCTTTGGAAACTTGAGCCGAAGCACGAACAAGCCCTCCTTGCTGGGATCGCCCAAGAGCACCGCGGCCTGCGCCCCAGCCGGAAGCACGTCGGGCGCAGGTCCCCATTTGACCTCCTGCGGTGAGACGATCTTGTGCGCCCCCGATGGTTCGGCCGTAACAGTCGACGTGGCGCCGGCGATGACGATGACGCCTGCCAAAAGAAATGAAGACACGAGTTTCATAACGACCTCCGATGAATGGCCTTGCGGAAATTGTTCGAACCGGCGACGTACATGAGCTTCATCGTTCTTCTCCGGGGTGAGCATCGAGATAGGACGGGAGTTGATCGAGTGCGGCGGTCCAGCCCGCGCGGTGGCGCAAGACTTCTGCGTCAGTCTTGAAGCGCTGATGCGTGATCGTGAGCAGCGTGCCGTCGGCGCGCGGCGCGAAGTCCACGATCACGAGCGTCTCGACGCCCACCGCATCGAGCGGCACGGCGCCGGGCGGCGCGCCGGCCGGCGCATCGCTCGCGAGCCACGTCCAGGTGAACACGAGACGCTCGGGCGGGCGCACGACGAGATAGCGGCCGCCGACGCGGCTCACCGTGCCGTTCGCGTCGTGGAACGTGAAGCCGAACTCGCCGCCTTCGCGGCAATCGACCTGCGCCGTGATCCGCGTATCGGGCTCGGGCGTGAGCCAGTGTTGAATCTGCTCTGCGCGCGTCCACGCCGCGAACACGCGCGCGGGCGGATGCCGCAGAACGCGCGTGAGCACGACTTCCTTCTCCGCGCGAATGCCGGTGCTCACGGCTCGCCGTCTCCGGCCGCGTCGAGGAATTTCTCGAGCCGGTCGAGGCTCGCGCCCCAGAACTGCTTGTGCCGTGCGATCCAGTCGAGCGCGGGCTCAAGGCCCCGCGGCTCCAGATGCAGGCGATGCTCGCGACCCTCGATGCGGCGCGTGATGAGCCCCGCGCGCTCGAGGATCGCGAGATGCTTCGTGATCTGCGCGGCGGACTCCGGCAGCGGCCGCGCGAGCGGCCCGACCGCCTGATCACCGAGATCGCCGAGCCGCGCGAGCAAGCGCCGGCGCGTGACGTGGCTCAGCGCGAAGAACACTTCGTCTCGATTGGATTCGGCGGCCGCCGACGACCGCGCCGCGCGAACGCGACCGGCGGCGGAGGCTGCGGGTCTCGACCGTGTGCGCCGCGCGCGTTTCCTGTCGGCATGAGATGGATACACCATTTGGTGTATTATTAGTCGAACGACCGCACATGTGCAACCTCATCCGGTCTGGATCCAGTGGTAGACCGTGCGGCGGCAGGCCTCAGCGTGCGCGCTCTGTCATTCGCGAATGACTGCTTCCGACCACATCTTGCGAACCTGGATGAACCTGCGCTGCAGCGAACGGCATGTGAACGTTTCCACGACTGCGCGATCAATTCAAACGTGATTTGTCGTGCACCGACAGCGAAAACGCGGCTATGTCACTAGCCATCCGGGTAGTGTGAGCACGTACGCCGTGTTGGCATAGTCGCGGTGTGGTGTGTGCGCTGCGCTAGACGCGTACTTGTTGAAGTGGTTGCGAAAATGACCAGGATACTTTTGAAAACGACTATTCCCTACCGCGATCCGCGTGGACCGCTCTATCGTTTCAGCGCGCTGGAGCTCTCACGCGGCCGACTGGCGGCGACACTATGGGGCGCTTTGGCCCGCACTGCTTTAAGCGAAGCATTGATACGATTCCGCTGAAATCTTTGCAGCGGGCCCGGACTTGCGGGAACGCGAGCTGTGCTCTGGATCTCTTGGCGCCGGCGCGCGCCGTATCGCACAGCCTCCACTAATTGGAGAACCGCCGGCGAACGCGCGTGCGGTGAACTCCAGATAGCGAATTCGGCCGGCGGCAACGCGGGCAAGCCCAATTTGCCTCCAACGT
>DATAFY010000156.1:0-7637 GCA_036257205.1 Steroidobacter sp.
TGCGAGGCCCACCTTGAGGCTCGCGAGCTCGTCCGCGGTCGGGGCGATCAGCTCGATTTCGGCGTCAAACGGCTGGTTCAGGGCGGAGTTCAGGCGAATCTCCCCCAACCCGAGCGCGTACAGCGTCACAGGGGACAGCAAAGCGCCTGTCAGCAGCAGGCGCGGCAAGTGTCGTCTCATCACCTCTCCGATACCCTGTCCTGAAAGCGCCCGAGCTTCTTATGGTTCGCTCTGGGGTAGGCGCGAGGCCTACTTAATTCCCATATGTTTCTTGGTGTTACGCGCGTAACTATAACTTACAGGTGATCTTTCACCAATATTTCGGCGATTTGTACGCTATTTAAAGCAGCTCCCTTGCGCACGTTATCGGACACAATCCACAGATCCAGACCGCGCTCATGGCTGACGTCCTCCCGTATCCGCCCTACGTAGACCGGATCCGAGCCGGCCGCTTCCGTCACCGCCGTCGGATAGCCGCCGGGTTTTCGCTCATCGATGACGACGACGCCCGGCGCGTTCGCAAGTAGTTCGCGCGCCTGTGCGGCGGTGAGCTTGCGCTTGGTTTCGATATGCACCGCTTCGGAGTGGCCGACGAACACGCCGACCCGAACAGCGGTCGCGTTCACCCGAATGCTGGAATCCTCGAGGATCTTCTGGGTCTCCCAGAACATCTTCATCTCTTCTTTCGTGTAGCCGTTGTCGAGGAAGACGTCGATCTGCGGCACGCAGTTGAAGGCTATCTGCTTGGCGATGACCTTCGGCGCGGGACGCTCCCCTGTGGCGAGGGCAGCGCATTGTTGCGAAAGCTCATCGATCGCCTTTTGTCCGCCGCCGGACACCGACTGGTAGGTTGCCACGTTGATGCGCTCGATCTGTGCGGCGTCATGCAGAGGCTTGAGCGCGACCAACATCTGCATCGTCGAGCAGTTGGGATTCGCAATGATGTTGTGCGTGCGGTAGCCCGCGATCGCGTGCGGGTTGACCTCGGCGACGACCAGCGGGACGTCGTCCTGATAACGAAACTGAGAGGTATTGTCGACGACGATGCAGCCCGCCTTTCCGGCCCGTACTGCATGGATCTTGGAGACGCTCGCGCCCGCCGAGAACAGGCCGATCTGCGCCTTGGAAAAGTCGAAGCTCTCCAGGTCCTGAACGGGAACCTCTGCGCCCCTGAACCGCACGGTGCGACCGACCGAACGAGCGCTCGCCAGCGGAAAAATCTCAGCCACCGGAAAATTACGCTGCTCGAGGATCGACAGCATCGCGCCGCCGACGAGCCCGGTGGCCCCGACCACCGCTACGTTCCAACGTCTACTCATCTCTGTATTGCCTACGATTGGTCGCTACTGGGCGGGTCGAACGCGTTCCCGCGCGGCCGTGCGGCCTTCAACCCATCTCACGAGAAAAGTCATTGCGGAGGCGGTCTGGTGTGTGATCGCAGGGCCGCCAGCCTCCCCGCGCCTGGCCAGCTCGATTTGACGGAACACTACCCGAAACCAGGAGCCGACATAAGATGCGGAGCGCTGAAATCAGCGCCAGATCACATCGCGGCCGGCTCCCTCACGGCGCTTGGGCCGCAATCACCGGCGTCGTGCGGACGACATCCGCGTTTTGTGCGCGATTTCTCAGATAGTGGTCCATGAGCACGAGCGCCAGCATCGCCTCTGCGATGGGCGTCGCGCGCAGTCCGACGCACGGGTCGTGGCGGCCGGTCGTGACGACCTCTACGCTCGCTCCCGTGAGGTCTATCGTGCGCCCCGGGATCGTGATGCTCGAGGTCGGCTTGAGCGCAATGCTGACCACGATGTCCTGACCCGATGAGATCCCGCCCAAAACGCCGCCGGCATTGTTCGATAAGAAACCCTGCGGGGTCAGCTCATCGCGGTGTTCACTGCCCTTCTGCTCGATCGAGGCAAACCCCGCGCCGATTTCAACGCCCTTCACCGCGTTGATGCTCATCATGGCGTGCGCGATGTCTGCATCCAGACGATCGAACACCGGCTCGCCCAAACCGAGCGGCACGCCGCGTGCGGTCACATTCACGCGCGCCCCGACGGAATCCCCCTCGCGCCGAAGCTTGACCATGTAGTTCTCGAGCTCCTCCAGGCGCGATGGGTCGGGACAGAAGAAGGGATTGTCGTAGACGGACTCGAGCGCCTTCGGCTCGAGCGTCATCGGCCCGAGCTGCGCCAGGTACCCCCTGATGGTCACGCCGACCCGCTCGCGCAGATACTTGCGCGCGATCGCCCCGGCCGCCACACGCATGACCGTCTCGCGCGCGGATGAACGCCCCCCGCCGCGGTAATCGCGCAGCCCGAACTTCTGCTGGTAGGTGTAATCGGCGTGCCCTGGCCGAAAACGATCCTTGATCTTGTCGTAATCGCGCGAGCGCTGGTCTTCGTTTTCAATGAGCAGCCCGATGGGCGCGCCCGTCGTACGCCCCTCAAAGACGCCCGAGAGGATGCGAACACGATCGGGCTCTTTGCGCTGGCTGGTATGCCGCGAGGTCCCGGTGCGGCGACGTTCCAGCTCGGGCTGAATGTCCTGCTCCGAGAGCATCATCCCGGGCGGACAACCGTCCACGATGCACCCTAGCGCCGGCCCGTGGCTTTCGCCGAAGGTCGTCACGGTGAAGAGCTTGCCAAAAGTGTTGCCGGACATAGCTTCAGGTGAATCGTGGGCGTGAATGGGGCGAGCGGCGCGTCAGGCGAATTCTAGCCAACGAGGTCCTCGCGATGCTCCAAGAGTTGCTCGGCGGCGAGCGCGAATACCCCGCCCCCGCCGCGCTCGAATTCCAGCCACACAAATGGCGCGCGCGGGAACGCTTCAGCCAGGGCCTGCTCGGAGTTGCCGACCTCGACGATCAGCACGCCGTGCGGCTGCAGATGCTCGAGCGCGCCGCCTAGAATTCTGCGCACCACGGCAAGTCCATCGCGACCGCCATACAGACCCAAGCGCGGTTCGCGGCGATATTCCGCCGGAAGCTCATTGAGCTCCTCATCGCCGACGTACGGAGGATTTGCAACGATCACATCGTAGCGTTCCTCGTGCAGCCCTTCGAACACGTCGGATTGCACGAGCCGCACTCGCGACCCCAGCCCGAAGCGCTCAACGTTGACGGCGGCGACCTCGAGCGCCTGGCGCGAGACATCCACCGCGTCCACGCTCGCATCCGGCAGCGCCAACGCAGCGGCGATCGCGATGCACCCCGAACCGGTTCCAATGTCGAGCACGCGGCGCACGCGGCTTGCATCGACCCAGGGTTCGAAGCGCGCCTCGATGAGCTCTGCGACGGGCGAGCGAGGCACGAGCACGCGCTCATCGACATAGAACTCATGCCCCGCAAACCACATTCGGCGCGTAAGGTATGCGGCGGGAATGCGCTCGCTGATGCGGCGCTCGAACAAGCGCAGGGCCGCCTCACGCTGCGCATCCTCGAGCGTGCGCGAATACACGCACGCAGCCTCCTCGTGCTTCAGTCCGGCGGCGAAAAACACCAGCTCCGCCGCCTCATCGAACGCGTTGTCGCTGCCGTGGCCGAACCACAAGTCCGCCGCTTCGAAAGCGGCGGCGCCGAAGCGAATCAGCTGCTCGACGGTTGCTGGACTGGGCGCAGAGGTCATGAGTTTCCTAGGTTGAGGAGGTAAGGCGCCGTGCGATAATCACGCAAGAGGAAATAATGTCACGCATTCGAACGCTCGCACTCGGCGCCGCCCTCGCCATTGTAGCCCTCGGGGCCGGCATGCTGGTTTCGCGCACGCTCATCTCGCCCGGCGCCCCGACGCTCGCGAGCGGCACGCTGCTCACCCCTGCACGGCCGCTGCGGCCGATCGCGTTTATCGACCACGAAGGCCGGCCTTTCGATGCAGCGCGGCTCAAGGGACGCTGGAGCCTGCTGTTCTTCGGGTTTACCAGCTGCCCAGACGTCTGTCCGACGACCTTGGCGGTGCTGGCGCAGGTCGAAAAAAAGCTGACCGATCTGCCGCCCGCACAGCGTCCGCAGGTCATATTGGCGTCGGTGGATCCGCAGCGCGACACGCCTGAGCGACTGGCGAAGTATGTGAAATTTTTCAGCCCGACGTTCATCGGCGTGACCGCTGAACCGGCGGCCCTCGAAGAATTCGCGCGCACGATGGGCGTGCCGGTCATCAAGACCCCGACGGGCGAAGGCGGCTACACGGTCGATCACTCCGCCTCGGTGTTTGCAGTGAATCCCTCTGCCGAGCTGCGTGCGCTGTTCTCTGCGCCGCATTCGGCCGAGGCCTTGGCGAAGGATCTTCGCCGACTGATGCGAGCGCGCCAGGATGGCTGATTTGCGGGTCCCGTCCATTCGCGGGCGCGATCGGTTGTTTGCAGCGTTGCAATACGTACTGCCGAAACATCTGCTCTCCCGCGCGGTCTACAGGCTCGCGCGCAGCGAATCGCCCCTCATCAGGCGCATGCTGCTGCGCGCCTTTCTCAACGGCTACAACGTTGAGATGGCTGAAGCGGTGGAAAGCGATCCTTATGCCTATCGCAGTTTCAACGCCTTCTTCACGCGCGCGCTCAAACCGGGCGTTCGCCCGGTAGAGGCGGATCCCGCCGTGATCGTCAGCCCGGTGGACGGCGCGCTCAGCCAATGCGGCGATCTCAAAGACGATCTGTTGCTGCAGGCGAAAGGACGTTATTACTCTCTCGAAGAGCTGCTCGCGCAAGATCGCGAGGCGGTTGCGGCGTACCGCGGCGGAAGTTTCGCCTGCATTTATCTGGCGCCGTTCAACTATCACCGCATTCATATGCCGTGCGCAGGCACGGTGCGCAGCAACCTCTATGTGCCCGGCGAGCTCTTCAGTGTGAATGCGTCGACGGCGCGCGCCGTCCCGCGCGTGTTCGCCCGCAATGAACGCCTGATCTGCGATTTCGAAACGCCCTTCGGAAGAATGGCCGTGATTCTGGTGGGCGCACTGTTCGTCGGCAGCATGGAAACGGTGCACTGCGGAGAAATCAATCCCCCGCCGCGCGGCAGGAAGGCGCCTCGGTTGATCGACGCAGGCGTGGGCCGCGCCTTCGACAAAGCCGAAGAGCTCGGTCGGTTCAACATGGGCTCCACGGTCGTGCTGCTGTTCCAAAAAGATCGCATCGAGTGGGGCCGCTCCCTCACGCCGCAGGCTGCGCTGCGGCTCGGGCGAGCCATCGGACGGGCGCGATGAGCGAGTGGCGTCCCAGCGCATCCATTGCGACGCTCGAAACACGCGCCGCGATGTTGCGAGCGGCCCGCGAATATTTCGCGGCCACGCGCGCGCTGGAGGTCGAGACTCCGACATTGAGCGCCGCGGCGACCACTGACGTGCACCTGGCGAGCGTTGCGGCTAAGGCGAGCGGCCTGCGACGGTTCCTGCATACCTCGCCCGAGTATCCGATGAAGCGCCTGCTCGCCGCCGGCTGCGCAGACGTGTGGCAAATCTGTCGCGTTTATCGCGACGGCGAGCGCGGCAGTCAGCACAATCCCGAGTTCACGCTGATCGAGTGGTATCGCGTCGGCGTCGATCACCACGCACTGATGTCGGACGTGGAGCGCCTGATCGCGGCAATGCTGCCCGCGGGGCGGGCGATCGGGCGCAGCGAGCGTCTGAGTTATCGCGAGGCGATGCAGCGGCATGCAGGCGTGGATGCGCTGCAGGACCCTCCGAGGGTTCTGATGGCGCGCCTGCGCAGCGCGAACATCGAGCCGCCTGCCGAGCTGGCGCAGGACAAAGACGCCTGCCTCGACCTGATCATGAGCACGCTCGTAGGCCCTCAGCTCGGGCAGGGTCGCCTGTGTTTCATCTACGACTACCCTGCCTCCCAAGCCGCGCTCGCCCGCGTGCGCGGGGCGGTGGCATCGCGGTTCGAGGCCTATCTGGACGGGATCGAGCTCGCCAACGGCTTCCACGAGCTGGGCGACGCTGTCGAGCAGCGCGCACGTTTCGAGAACGATTTGAGCGAGCGCGCACGCCGCGGACTGCCCTGCATGCCGATGGACGAGCGCTTTCTTGCAGCGCTCGCGCACGGGCTGCCGGAGTGTTCGGGCGTGGCGCTTGGTTTCGACAGGCTCGTCATGTGCGCCGTCGGCGCAAAGCGCATTGATGAGGTGCTGGCGTTTCCTTTCGAGCTGGCGTAGCAGTTTCCGTCGAGTCCTCTTCCCGGTCAGCTCCATCTCCGCCATGAAGACTATCGAGATCGATGCAAGACAACCCAAACCCGCGTTCTACGCTGAACTGAGCGGCGTGCTGCGCAGCCTGATCGAAGGCGAACGCGACTTCATCGCCAAGCTGGCCAACGCCGCCGCGCTGCTGTTCCATTCGCTCGAGGACGTCAACTGGGCTGGGTTCTATCTGCTGAAAGAGGGCGAGCTCGTCGTCGGGCCCTTTCAGGGCCGGCCCGCGTGCATTCGCATCGCGCTCGGCAAGGGCGTCTGCGGAACATCGGCGCTGCAGCGCGCTTCCCTCATCGTGCCCAACGTGAACGAATTTCCCGGTCACATCGCGTGCGACAGCGCATCCCAAGCCGAAATCGTCGCCCCGATGATCTTGCGGGGCGAGTTGCTCGGCGTACTGGACATCGACAGCCCGACGCTGGGACGCTTCGATGAAGAGGATCGTGCAGGGCTGGAACAGTTCGTCAGCGTACTGCTATCGATCGAGGGATAGCGGCGGTCGGCCTCGGGCCGCCGGCAGGCGATCCGTCGCCGCTCGTAGGGAAGTCAGCCTTTGGCTCTGGCGATGTACTCCCCTGTGCGCGTGTCGACCCGAATCGCTTCGCCTTCATTGATGAAGAGCGGCACGCGAACCACGGCGCCGGTCTCGAGCTTCGCCGGCTTCGCGCCGCCCGTGGCGGTGTCGCCGCGCACGCCCGGATCCGTTTCGATGATCTTGAGCTCGACGTGTGCGGGCGGGGTGACGTTCAGCGGGACATTGTTCCAGAGCATGACCGTGCAGCTCATTCCGTCCTTGAGCCAAATCGCGCCTTCGCCAAGCGCCTCCTTGCCGGCCGCGTACTGCTCGAACGTATCGGGCACCATGAAGTGCCAGAATTCTCCGTCGCCGTAGAGATATTGCATCTCGGTTTCAACGACGTCGGCCGCCTCGACCGTATCGCCGGACTTGAAGGTCCGTTCGATCATGCGGCCCGTCTTGAGATTACGCACCTTGACGCGATTGAAGGCCTGGCCTTTGCCCGGCTTGACCATCTCGTTCTCGACGATCGAATACGGATCGTTCTCGAGCATGATCTTCAAGCCGGGTTTGAACTCGTTCGTAGAAAAACTGCCCATGTGGCGCCTTCGCTCAATCTGTGAAAATGTGCCGAGAGGAGAAATGACGCGCGCCCAAAATCCCTCGGGGCGCGACAAAGGGCGCAGATGATAGCCGCAACCCCCCATCCGAGCCAAACGAACGAGGCTTTTCCGCACTGGCGTCGGGCGCTGGCCGAGGCGGTCACCGACCCGGTGGAATTGTGCGCAATTCTCGGTTTGGACGCCTCGCTTGCGGCGCCGGCCATGCGGGCGGGGGCTGATTTCCAGTTGCGGGTCCCGCGCAGCTTCATCAGGCGCATGCGCCCCGGCGATCCAAAAGATCCGCTGCTGTTGCAGGTCTTGCCTCAGGGCGCGGACCTCGATC
>DATAFY010000183.1:0-1699 GCA_036257205.1 Steroidobacter sp.
CAAGGGCAAGGCCGCCGCCTATGTCTGCCGCGGCCAGACCTGCTCCTTGCCGATTACGGAGCCGGCAGCGCTGATCAAGGCCCTGCAGTTCTAGAGCATGGTTCCCATGGGCGGAATCGGCTGCGGGTCCTGCTCCAGGTAAGACACGGATGAACATGGATAGGAAGGGATGGACACGGACTGATCGGAAGGAGTGAAGCGTCCTCGTCCGTGTTCATCCGTGGCAATCCGTGTTCATCATCTGGGAAGCCTTGCGGTCTCGCCACAGTCGCCGGCGTCGCGGTATGGCACAGGGTTTTTCATTCTAGGGTCGTTCGATGCGCGCCAGCCTGACCCTCGAGACCGAGATCGGCCCCTTGGCCATCACCGAATGCGACGGCGCGATCGCCGCGCTCGACTGGGGCGCGCGCGCATCCGCCCCAAGGAGAACTCCGCTGCTCACCGAAGCGGCGCGGCAGATCAGGGCCTATCTCGCCGGAACGCTGCGCGGCTTCGACCTGCCGCTGGCGCTCGCGGGCTCTCCGTTCCAGCGGCGCGTCTTCGCGGCGATGCGCGAGATTCCCTATGGCGAGGTGATGAGCTACGGCGATCTTGCGCGAACGGTCGACAGCGCGCCGCGCGCGATCGGCGGCGCCTGCGGGGCCAATCCGCTGCCGATTCTCGTGCCCTGCCATCGCGTCGTGGCGTCGGGCAAGCGCCTCGGCGGCTATGGCGGGCATGGCGGGCTTCAGACCAAGCGATTCCTGCTCGGGCTCGAAGGCTCGCTCCACGATCTGCGCTGACCTCGTCTTCCGGCCGCATCGACAGCGCCGCGCCCCAAGCGCTAACGTGATCCGCAAAACCTAAGGAGGCGGCCATGCCCGATATCAAGATCAAGGTTCCGGACGGTTCCTTCTCCGCCTATCTCGCGGTGCCGAAATCCTCATCTGCGCCGGGCATCCTGGTGATCCAGGAGATCTTCGGGGTGAACAGGGTGATGCGCGACCTCGCGGACGGCTTCGCCGCGAAGGGCTACCTCGCGCTCTGCCCGGACCTCTTCTGGCGGCAGGAGCCGGGTGTGCAGATCACCGACAAGACCGATGAGGAATGGCAGCGCGCCTTCAAGCTGATGCAGGGGTTCAACCAGACCAAGGGCGTGGAGGATTTGATTGCCTCGCTCGACCATTTGCGCGGGCGCGGCGAATGCAGCGGCAAGGCCGGCACGGTCGGATACTGCCTCGGCGGCAAGCTCGCCTATTTCATGGCGACCCGCTCCACGGCCGACTGCAATGTCAGCTACTACGGCGTCGGCATCGAGACGGTGCTCGACGAGGCCGGCGCGATCACCAAGCCGCTCATGATGCATATCGCCGAGAAGGACCGCTTCGTCTCGCCCGAGGCGCAGAAGCAGATCCTCGAGGCGCTGGGCAAGAACCCGCGCGTGGAGATGCATGTCTATCCCGGCTGCGATCACGCTTTCGCGCGGCAAGGCGGCGCGCACTGGAACGCCGAGGCGGCGCGCCTGGCCAACCAGCGCACCGAGGGTTTCTTCAAGAAATATCTGCGCTAGCCGACTGGGAGCGCCGCGCCATGGTTCATGCGATCCGGATCCACAAATACGGCGGCCCCGAAGAGCTGAGGTTCGACGCGGTCGCCGGGTTTCAGGCCCTCGACGCTCGGCCCCACGGCCTCGACCACGCCCGCCGCCTCCATGCCGATC
>DATAFY010000199.1:0-11299 GCA_036257205.1 Steroidobacter sp.
GGCGGGCGCTGATCGGAATCTCCTCGCCCGTCTTCGGATTGCGTCCCGGACGCTGGTTTTTATCACGCAGATCAAAGTTGCCGAAACCGGACAGCTTCACCTGCTCCCCGGTCGAAAGCGACGCGCGCAATTCTTCAAAAAACAAATCGACGAGCTCGCGCGCCTCGCGCTTGTTGAGGCCAAGCTGATCGAACAGCGCCTCCGCAATCTCAGCTTTCGTCAGTGCCATGCTTACTTGTCCCGGATCGTGGCGTTGAGCTTGCGGCTCAGTTCTTCGACCACCTGCGCCACGAGGGCGTCCGCTTCATTGTCGGTGAGTGTGCGGGAAGTATCCTGCAACTGCAGTCCTAAGGCTATGCTTTTCTTGCCTTTCTCGATCTGTTTGCCCCGGTAAACAGACAGCACGGATAGCGCATTGAGGAGCGCCCCGGCGCTCGCCCGCACGCTCGCCTGCAACGCCTCCACGGTCACGGATTCATCGACGATCACGGCAATATCGCGCCGGATAGATGGGTATCGGGAGATCTCCCGGTACTCTGGCACGCGAGCGGCCAGCCCGGCTTGCGTCTCGAGCTCGAAAACGAATGCCGGATATGTCAAATCGAGCCGACGCACATGCTCTGGATGAATGGCGCCGATCCAGCCCACCGGCTGCTCGCCGCGCCAGATGCGCGCCGACTGACCTGGATGCAAGGCTGGGTGTGCGCTCGTCGCAAATCGAAAGTCGCCCGGCGCACCCGTGAGCGCGAGCAGCGCCTCGACGTCGGCTTTCACATCAAAGAAATCGACGTTTCTCGACTCGAGCGCCCACTGTTCGGGCGCGAGGGGACCCGAGGCGATTCCGGCAATAACTTCCGTCTCGGCGCCGGTATCCCCCGCATACCGCCGGCCGATCTCGAACAGCCGAACCCTGGCCTGCTGACGACGCTGGTTTTCGCGCACCGCCTGCACGAGCCCCGGCCACAGCGACAGGCGCATCACCGCCAGCTCGGCCGAGATCGGGTTTGAGAGCGCAAAGGGAGTCTCGGGATGCAGCACCTTCTGCAACTCGGCATCGGTGAACGTGTACGTAATCGCTTCCTGATAGCCGCGGTCGACGAGCAAGTCGGCCGCTCGCTCATTGCGAATGTACTTCTCGGACCATGGCGACATCGTCTGCACGACGACGGCGTTCGCCTCGGGAATGCGGTCGAAGCCGTAAAGACGCGCCACTTCCTCGATCAGATCTTCTTCAATCCGAATATCGAAGCGCCACGACGGCGCTGTCACGCGCCAAGAAGTCTCGATGTTCGAGGCGGGTTCGACGCGCATGGCCAGGCGCTCCAGCAGATTGCGCGCCGCCGCGGGAGCGATGTTGACTCCTAGGACCCGCTCAACGCGTTGATGTCGCAAGGTCAGCGTACGCGGCGCGGGCATTGCACTGGGCGCGCTGGCGAGCTCGGTCGGACCAGCTTGCCCGCCGGCGCACTCGAGCAGCAACTGTGTTGCGCGTTCGATCGCGCGCTCCTGCAACTGCGGGTCGACGCCTCGTTCGAAGCGCTGCGAGGCGTCGGTGATCAGTCCGTAGCGCCGCCCGCGGCCCGCGATCGTCGCAGGATCGAAGTAGGCAACTTCCAGAAACACGTCGGTTGTGGCGTCGCTGATCCCTGAAGCCTCGCCGCCCATCACCCCGGCGAGGCCGAGGACGCTCTGCTCATCGGCGATGACGAGCACATCTGGTGAGAGCTCGACCGTACGCCCATCGAGCAATATCAACCTTTCGCCTGCGCGCGCAAAGCGAACGATCACTGCGCCGTGCAGCCGATTCAGGTCATATGCATGCATCGGCTGACCGAGCTCGAGCATCACGTAGTTCGTGACGTCAACGATGGCGCTGATGGCGCGAATGCCCGCGCGCCGCAACCGTTCCTGCATCCAGAACGGCGACTGCGCCCCGACGCTCACGCCCCGAATGACGCGACCGACGAACTTCGGGCAACCTGCAGCCGCTTCCAGCCGCACAGGGAACGTTTCATCGATACTCGCCGCGACTGCGTCCATCTTCGGCGGATGCAGCGACACGCCGCGGCTTGCCGCCGCCTCACGCGCCACGCCGGCGACGCTCATGCAATCGCCGCGATTCGGCGTGAGATTCACTTCGAAAATCGCATCGTCGAGCGCAAGCGCTTGAGTGAGCGAATCGCCCGTTTTCAGATGCGCCGGCAGCTCGAAAAGCCCGCTTGCATCTTCATTCATTCCAAGCTCGCGCGCAGAGCACAGCATCCCGAAGGACTCCACTCCGCGCAGCTTCGCCTTCTTGATCTCGAGTCCATTCGGCAGACGGGCGCCCAGCGCCGCAAGCGGCGCTTTCATTCCTGCGCGCACATTGGACGCCCCGCAGACGATCTGCACGTCCTCACGGCCCGTCCACACGCGGCAAACGTTCAGCTTCTCCGCATCGGGATGTCTCTGGACGCTCTGCACTTCAGCGACGATGACGCCCGGCAAGTCCGGTCCCGCCGGCTGCACGCCTTCGATCTCGAGGCCCGCCATCGTGAGCGCGTGCGCGAGCGCCTGAACGTCCTCGCCCGTATCCACCCATTCGCGCAGCCAATGCAGACTGATTTTCATGTGGAGAGAACGTAACTCTAGGCAGTTGGCGGAAGCGAAAGGCGCGCCGCACCAATCTGCGTTCGGCGATCGGGCAACCGCTTCGACGGCATGGTCATGCGAACTGCCGCAAGAAGCGCAGGTCGTTGTCGAAGTACATGCGGATATCGGTGACGTTGTAACGGAGCATCGTTAAACGATCGATGCCCATACCGAAGGCATAGCCCGTGTACTTTTCCGAGTCGATCCCGACCGCACGCAGCACGTTCGGATGCACGACGCCGCAACCCGCGACCTCGACCCACCCGGTGTTCTTGCAGACACGGCAGCCCGAGCCGCCGCAGGATACGCACGATATGTCCACTTCGGCCGACGGCTCGGTGAACGGGAAATAGGAGGGCCGCAGACGCATCTTCACGGCGCGCTCGAATAGCTGCTGCATGAAGGCGTGCAAAATGGCTTTGAGATTGGCGAACGTGACGCCCTCATCCACCACCAGACCTTCGACCTGATGAAACATCGGCGTGTGCGTCATGTCGGAATCGCAGCGGTACACACGGCCCGGAACGATGACTCGCAAAGGCGGTTTCTGCGCTTCCATCACCCGCACCTGCACGGGCGAGGTATGAGTGCGCAGCAGCCGTCCGTCGGGGAAATAAAAGGTGTCGTGCATCGCCCGCGCAGGATGATCTGCGGGAATGTTCAGCGCCTCGAAGTTGTGCCAATCGTCTTCGATTTCAGGGCCATCGGCGATTTGGAAACCAGCATTGCGGAACAGCTGCTCGATCCGCCGCCGCACGCGTGTGACCGGATGCAAGCCGCCGATCGGCTGATCGCGGCCGGGGAGCGTCACGTCGATGGCGTCGCTAGCGAGCTGTGCGGCCAGGTTCTGCGCTTCGAGCACTGAGCGGCGCGCGTCCAACTCGCTCGCGACCGCGTCCTTCGCCTCGTTGATCTTGGCGCCCGCCGCGCGGCGCGCCTCCGGATCCATGCCGCCGAGCGTTTTCAGGAGCGCGGTGACGTCGCCTTTCTTTCCGAGCAGGCGGACGCGGATCTGCTCGAGTTCCTCAATCGTCGGCGCCGATGCGATATCGGCGCGAGCGCGCGCGACAAGCGAGTGAAGGTCGGCAGCGGATTCGGTCATGGTGAGCGTTCACCCGAAAATGTCTTCGACAAGCTCAGCGCGACCGCAGTTCATTCGCGGATCGGTCGAAGGGCTAGACAGTCATCGCAAACGAAAGGACGCCGCGCTGGCGGCGCCCTTCTGGCCCGGGCCGCATGGCCCGAGCCCCTGGGCGCTCCTCAGGCTGCCTTTTTCTCCAGGCAGTCCTTCGCCTTCTGCGCGAGTACGCCGAACGCCGCAGCGTCGTTCATGGCGATATCGGCCAGGACCTTGCGATCGATCTGCAGACCCGCGAGGTTCAGGCCCGCGATCAACTTGCTATACGACAGACCGTGAACGCGCGCCTCCGCATTGATGCGCGTGATCCACAGCGCACGCATGTTGCGCTTGTTCGTCTTGCGATCGCGGTAGGCGTATTGGCCCGCTTTGATGACGGCCTGCTTCGCAGCCCGGAAAACCTTGCGGCGGGCGTTGTAGTAACCCTTCGCCTTCTTGAGGATCTTCTTGTGACGGGCGCCGGCGATGACGCCTCTCTTAACGCGTGCCATGTCTCATCTCCTCACTTCGCGTGCGGGAGCAATTGCTCCATCCGGACCAGATCCTGCTTGGCGACCATGCTCGGCGAGCGCAGCTGACGCTTACGCTTGCTCGGCTTTTTCGTGAGGATGTGACGACGATGGGACTGGGCTCGCTTGAACCCGTTAGCGGTCTTGCGAAAACGCTTCGCCGCCGCCCGGTTAGTCTTCAACTTGGGCATTGCAACACTCCGATTTTGTTTAGCCTATTGGGAACGCGCGCCGTGCGGCGCACGCCCTGTCAGGCGGGACAACGCGTCGCTCGATCGCTCGAGCTAGACGTTGCTCACTTCTTCTTCGGCCCGAACATCATGACCATCTGACGGCCTTCCATGAGCGGGTTCTGCTCGACCTGCGCGTAAGGCGAAAGGTCTTGCTGCACCCTCATCAGAAGTTCACGACCGACTTCCTGGTGGGCCATTTCCCGGCCTCGGAACCGCATGGTCACCTTGGCCTTGTCTCCTTCCTGGAGAAAGCGAATCAGGTTGCGTACCTTCACCTGATAGTCGCCCTCCTCCGTCCCTGGGCGAAACTTCACTTCCTTGATCTGGATCTGCTTCTGCTTGCGCTTCGCTGCATGGGCTTTCTTGTTCTGTTCGAACAGGAACTTGCCGAAATCCATGATTCGGCATACCGGCGGATCCGCGGTAGGCGACACCTCGACCAGATCCAACTCAGCCGTCTGCGCCATTTGCAGGGCTTCGAAGCGGGTAACGACGCCGGCCTGCTGACCTTCAGCATCGATCACGCGCAGCCTCGGAGCGGTGATCTCTTCGTTGCGCCTTACGCGCTTACCAATGGGAGCAGCGATGCGTTATACCTCCAAAACAGTCCGGCCGCGGCTCGCGACTTCCTCGACAAGCCTCGCAGCGATCGTTTCCACCGACATCGCTCCGAGGTCTTTGCCATTGCGCGTGCGCACGGCCAGAGAATTTGAACCTGCTTCGCGATCGCCCGCTACCAGAAGATAGGGAACGCGCTGCAGCGTGTGTTCTCGAATCTTAAAGCCGACTTTTTCATTCCGCAAGTCTGACTCTATGCGAAGCCCCTGTTTTTTAAGGACTTCAGTCACCTGCTCGACATACGAGGTCTGGTGGTCCGTGATGTTCATGACGACCGCCTGCACGGGCGCAAGCCAGGTCGGGAGTCGTCCCGCGTGGTGTTCAATCAAAATTCCGAGGAAGCGTTCAAGCGAACCGAAGATGGCTCGGTGCAGCATCACCGGGATCTTCTTGTCGCTGTGCTCATCGATGTAGTACGCGCCGAGCCGTCCAGGCAGATTGAGGTCCACCTGCCAGGTGCCGCATTGCCAGTCGCGTCCGATGGCATCCTTTAGAACAAACTCGAGTTTTGGCCCGTAAAACGCCCCCTCGCCGGGGTTCAACGTGTATTCGATCCCCGCCGCCCGCGCTCCTTCCTGCAGGGCCCGCTCGGCGCGATCCCAGACCTCATCGCTGCCTACACGCTTCTCGGGTCGATCGGAGAATTTCACGCGCACGTCATCGAATCCGAAGTCCCGGTAGATGGACATCAGCAGATCGATGCCGCGCACCGTTTCTTCGGTGATCTGTTCCTCGGTGATGAATACATGCGCATCGTCTTGGGTAAACCCGCGCACGCGCATCAATCCATGCAGGGCGCCCGAGGGCTCATACCGATGCACTTTGCCGAACTCCGCCAAGCGCAGCGGTAAGTCGCGGTAGCTGCGCAGCCCGTGACGGAAGATCTGCACGTGCCCCGGGCAATTCATGGGTTTGATGGCGTATAACCGCTCGTCCGGGGTTTTGGTGAGATACATGTTCTCGCCAAATTTCTCGAGGTGACCCGATTGCCGCCAAAGCTCCGCATCCATGATCTCCGGAGCACTCACCTCGACATACCCTGCCGCACGCTGTTTCTCGCGCATGTAGGCGATCAGGGTTTGGAAGAGCGTCCAGCCCTTCGGATGCCAGAACACGGCGCCCGGCGCCTCTTCCTGGAAGTGGAATAGGTCCTGCTCTTTGCCGATCTTGCGATGGTCGCGCTTCTCGGCTTCTTCCAGACGCGTGAGATAGGCCTTTAGGCTCTTTTCATCGCTCCAGGCCGTGCCATAGATGCGCTGGAGCATTTCGTTGCGCGAATCGCCGCGCCAGTACGCCCCTGCGATCTTCATCAGTTTGAAGGCGCGCAGTTTCCCCGTGCTGGGCACATGCGGACCGCGGCACAGATCCACCCAGTCAGCCTGTCCGTACAGGCTGATGTCTTCTTTCTCGGGGATGCTCGCGATGATCTCGGCTTTGTAGGTCTCGCCTTGATCGCGGAAGAACTTCACCGCCTCATCGCGCGGCAGCACGCGCCGGATCACCTCCTGATCCGCTTTCGACAGCTCCCTCATGCGCTCCTCGATCGCCGTGAGGTCTTCCGGCGTAAAGGGGCGCTTATAGGCAAAGTCGTAGTAGAACCCGTCCTCGATCACCGGGCCGATGGTGACCTGGGCGTCCGGGTAGAGCTGCTTGACCGCCTGAGCCAGCAGATGAGCGGTCGAATGCCGAATGATTTCGAGCCCTTCAGGGTCTCGGTCGGTGATGATCGACAGCTTGACGTCGCGCTCGATGAGGTACGAGCTGTCGACGAGCTTGCCGTCCACCTTGCCCGCCAATGCCGCCTTCGCAAGTCCGGCGCCGATGTCGGCCGCGACTTTCTCAACCGTGACGGCTTCGGAGTAAGTGCGCTGACTGCCGTCCGGCAGGGTGATGACAGGCATGAGATCGGACGTGGGCTCTGGGTGGGCTAGAAAAGGCGACGCATCGGCGTCGCATCATTCACCAGTCGAATGTCACTCGTCGCTTTCGAGGATCTGGTGGGCGCGACAGGGATCGAACCTGTGACCCCTACCATGTCAAGGTAGTGCTCTACCGCTGAGCTACGCGCCCGAAAAAGGCGGGCAAGGATAACGATGAGGCGCAGATGAGGCAAGGAGAGTTATGCGGTAGCGAGCGGCGGACGGGCGCAAGCACCTTCCGCACGATCCCAACGTGGGCCTTCAGTCTGCGGAAGGACCCTCGTTGCCTTTGGCGCGCCCGACGTTTTGTCGATTGCTGTCCCTCAGCCGTTTCCGCTTCGGAAGCCCTACCCCGCCTTCGCGGTCAATCCCAATTCTGCCTGCCGCAGACGGTGGATCTCATCGCGCAACCCGGCGGCCTCCTCGAACTCCAGATTCCGCGCGTGCTTGAACATCTCCTGCTCGAGCTTCTTGATGCGCCGGACGATCTGCTCGGGCGTTAATGTCGAATAGTCCTGACGCGGCTCGGCCACTTTGCGCACGACGCCGCTGTACGCCTCAGAGTGCGCCCCTTCCATGATGTCGGCAACGGCCTTCTGAATGCCCTTTGGCGTGATTCCGTGGACCTCGTTGAACTGCATCTGCTTCTTGCGTCGGCGATTGGTCTCATCGAGCGCTCGCTGGATCGATCCGGTCAGCTGATCCGCGTAGAGAATGGCGCGACCGTTCAGGTTGCGCGCGGCGCGGCCGATCGTCTGGATGAGCGAGTTTTCGGAGCGCAGAAAGCCCTCCTTGTCGGCGTCGAGGATTGCAACGAGCGACACCTCCGGCATGTCCAGACCCTCGCGCAGCAGGTTGATGCCCACCAGCACGTGGAACTTGCCGAGGCGCAGATCGCGAATGATTTCCATGCGCTCGACCGTGTCGATGTCTGAATGCAGATAGCGCACTTTGACCCCGTGCTCATCGAGATACTCGGTCAGATCTTCAGCCATGCGCTTAGTCAGCGTGGTGATGAGCACGCGCTCATTGCGCTCGACGCAGCGCTTGATCTCGGACAACACGTCGTCCACCTGCGTGCGCACAGGACGGATCTCGACTTGCGGATCCACCAGACCGGTGGGACGCACGAGCTGCTCCACGACTTGCCCGGAGCGCTCAAGCTCGTAGCGACCCGGCGTCGCCGAGACGAAGATCGTCTGTGGGGCGAGCTTCTCCCATTCATCGAAACGCAGCGGTCGATTGTCCAGCGCCGAGGGGAGCCGGAAACCGTACTCAACGAGCGTTTCCTTGCGTGAACGGTCGCCGCGGTACATCGCACCCAGCTGAGGAATCGTCTGGTGGCTTTCGTCCACGACCAGCAAGGCGTTCGCCGGCAGATAGTCGAATAGGCATGGCGGCGGCTCGCCCGGCGCACGGCCGGAGAGGAACCGCGAATAGTTCTCGATGCCGTTGCAGTACCCGACCTCGCGGATCATTTCGATATCAAAGCGCGTGCGCTGCTCGAGCCGTTGCGCTTCGAGCAGCTTGCCGGCGCTTTTGAGCTCGGTCAGCCGCGCATGCAGCTCATCGCGGATCTCATCAACCGCGCTGATGAGCCGATCTCGCGGCGTCACATAGTGCGTCGAGGGGAATACGGTATAGCGCGGCGTTTTGCGCTTGACCTCGCCAGTCAGCGGATCGAACAGCATCAGCGAATCGACCTCATCGTCGAACAATTCCACGCGCAGCGCCTCGCGCTCGGACTCCGCCGGGAAGATGTCGATCACATCGCCGCGCACCCGGTAAGTGCCTTGCGTGAGGTCGAGCTCGTTGCGCTTGTACTGCATGTCCGTCAGCCGGCGCAGGATCTGGCGCTGGTCGATGCGATCGCCTCGCGAAAGATGCAGCACCATCGACAGGTAGGACTGAGGATCGCCCAGGCCATAAATCGCGGAGACCGTCGCCACGATGACGGCGTCTGAGCGTTCCAGCAGGGCCTTGGTCGCCGACAGGCGCATCTGCTCGATGTGCTCGTTGATCGAGGAATCCTTCTCTATATATGTGTCGGAGGACGGCACATACGCCTCCGGCTGGTAGTAGTCGTAATACGAGACGAAGTACTCGACCGCGTTGTGAGGGAAGAACTCCTTGAACTCGCCATACAGCTGAGCGGCCAGCGTCTTGTTGTGTGCGAGCACGAGCGTCGGACGCTGCACGTGCTGGATGACATTGGCGATCGTGAATGTTTTGCCCGATCCGGTAACGCCGAGCAGCGTTTGATGCGCGAGAGCGGACTGCAGCCCGTCCACGAGCTTCGCGATCGCCTCGGGCTGATCTCCGGAAGGCTTGTAATCGCCTTTGAGATCAAAACGGGCGTCGATGCGAGTGGTGTCGGACATGAGTCAGCCTATCTGCCAGCGTCGAATCGCCCTATCATCCGTGCCTCTGCTTCCGTGCCCCGTCGTTGAAGTTCACATGAGTCTAGCAGTCTCCAGGCGCGTGCAACGCGTCAAACCCTCGCCTACGGTTGCACTGACCGGCCGCGTCGCCCAACTCAAGGCTGAGGGCAAAGACATCATCGGCCTGGGAGCCGGCGAGCCGGACTTCGACACGCCGACGCATATCGCGAACGCCGGGATCGAAGCCATTCGCAAAGGCTTTACACGCTATACGCCCGTCGAAGGCACGGCCGAACTGAAGGACGCGATCATCGCGAAGTTCAAGCGCGAGAACGGCCTCGACTACAAACGTAGTCAGATTCTGGTGTCTACCGGCGCCAAGCAGACGATCTTCAATCTGATCATGGCCCTCATCGACCCAGGCGATGAGGTGGTGATTCCCGCGCCCTACTGGGTGTCGTACCCGGACATGGCGCTGCTCGCGGAGGGCGTGCCGGTGACGCCCTATGCGGGCGCCGATCAGGGGTACAAGCTCACCCCCCGCCAGCTCGAGGCCGCGATCACGCCAAAGACCCGCCTGTTCATCCTGAACAGCCCGAGCAACCCCACCGGCGCGGCTTATACCCGCTCAGAGCTCCGAGCTCTGGGCGAAGTGCTGATGCGTCATCCGCAGATCGTCATCTGTACGGACGATATGTACGAGCACATTTACTGGGCGGAGGAGCCGTTCGTCAGCCTGGCGAATGTGTGCCCTGAACTGTATGAGCGCACAGTCACGACCAACGGCGTCTCCAAGGCCTACGCCATGACAGGCTGGCGCATCGGCTACTGCGGAGGCCCCACGGAACTGATCACGGCGATGGCGACGATTCAGGGACAAAGTACGTCCAACCCATCCTCCATCGCGCAAAAAGCCTCGGTCGCGGCGCTCAACGAAGATCAGGCCTGTGTTCGCGAGATGAACAAGCATTTCAAGCAGCGCCACGACTTTATCGTCGATGGGCTCAACAAGCTTCCTGGGGTCTCGTGCCTGCCCGGCGCCGGCACGTTCTACGCGTTCGCGAACGTCGAAGGGGCCATAAAGATCGTCGGCGCCAAGGACGACAATGCCTTCGCGGAACAACTTCTGATGCATGCCGGCGTCGCGGTCGTCCCGGGGAGCGGCTTTGGCGCGCCCGGGCACATGCGCCTGTCGTTCGCCTGCAGCCTGCAGACGCTCGAGGAGGCGCTGCGACGCATCGAGAAGACATTACGGGCGGCCCAAGCGGCGTGAGTCAGGCGGGTCAGCGTCTGCATGCTCGGTCGGCGGATAGCGGTCAGACGAAGCGCACCCGCTTCAACTCCGAGCGCTTCTTTCTGCTCTGAAATCCAATTCAGGACGGGCCTGATCTCACAAGGCCTTGAGGAAATGTCTCCCCGGCGCTCCCGGTTCGCGCTAAGGGGCGAGCGCCTGCACTGCCGCGTAATTTGTGGCGCATGCAGTTGACAGGGAACAAACAGCACGACCGACGTCGGACAGCCCACCGCCGCCCCTCCGATTACGCCCAGCATGTCTGGACGCTCGTCGCTCGTTGCGGCATGACGCCCGAAGCCGCCGCGCACTGCCTCGCGACGAGCACCTGGCGAGTGGAGCGCATCGTCATCGGGATCAGCGGCCGAAATGCGCGCCGCTGGTAATCGACCATGACTCGCCTCACCCCGGCCCTAAAGCAAATCCGCGCTCGTCCGGTGCCTGCGGAGCGATAATCGTCGAGCCCACGCGTTTTCCATGCGGATTGAGTTGACACTGCCGCAGGCCATTCCGCAAAATCGCGCGCCTTCGAATTCCTACCCGTGTTCCCCGGTAGCTCAGTGGTAGAGCGACGGACTG